>JBBQKX010000053.1:0-13571 GCA_038327315.1 Burkholderiales bacterium
GATCGCCAAACCTGCCATATCGCCCATCGCCGACACCATTAGCATCGATGATTTCAACAAGGTCGATCTACGTGTCGCGCATATCGTGAATGCCGAGCATGTGGAAGGTGCGGAGAAGTTATTGAAGCTGACGCTGGACATTGGCGAAGCACAACCACGCACTGTGTTTGCCGGCATCAAGTCGGCCTATGATCCAGAAAAACTCAAAGGCCGCATGACAGTGATGGTTGCTAATCTCGCACCACGCAAAATGAAGTTCGGCATGTCTGAGGGCATGGTACTTGCTGCATCAGGCGACACACCTGGATTGTTCGTACTGTCACCAGACAGCGGCGCACAACCTGGCATGCGCATCAAATAACTCCAAGACACGGTAAACCAAGTGAACTACGACATTCTCATCATCGGTTCTGGCCCTGCGGGCCAGCATGCAGCTTGGCAGGCAGCACGTATGGGTAAACGAGCAGCAATCATAGAGCGCAAGCCCAAAATTGGTGGTGCAGGTTTACAGACTGGCACTATCCCCAGCAAAGCAATGCGCGAAGTGGCATATCAACTGTCCCGCTCAGGCGGGATGCGCCAAGCCGTGATACCAGATGTACGTAGTCGCCATAGCCTGCTTTCAGATGCGATCAGGCGCAAAGAAGGTGTGATCGCTCAGCAGGAGTCCGTCATCCTGCAACGTCTGCTAAGCAATGGCGTGGCATTGATCCCAGGAGAGGCGTCTTTCGTCGATGCGCATACTCTGCAAGTCACAGATGCCAACGGTAAGACCCAGCAACTTTCCGCCGATGTCATTTTGCTCGCCACAGGTTCTCGTCCGCGTCGCCCAGCGAATATCCCCTTTGATAAAAAGACCGTTCTGGATTCGACTTCCATCCTTAATCTGCACCATCTTCCCAACAGTCTTTTAGTAGTTGGGGGCGGGGTGATTGCTTGTGAGTTCGTGTCCATTTTCGCCTCACTGGGTGTAACCGTGGATGTCGTGGATAGCCACGCACAATTACTCACTTATTTGAGCAAAGACGTAGTCGAAGTATTGGCGGATAGTTTTTTGAACATGGGCGTAACTTTCCACATGCAGCAGCGCATCGCCTCGATCCGTCGCGAAGAGACTTGCACCGTAACCACGTTAGAAAGTGGCAAAGAGTTTCGTACCGATGCGGTGTTGTTTGCACAGGGCCGCGAACCTAATAGCAGCAGCTTAAATCTGGCACAAGCTGACATCGCCTGCAAAGACGGCTGGATAGAAGTAGATAGCGATTTCAGAACCAGTGTGCCGCACATCTACGCTGTAGGTGATCTGATAGGTCGCCCCGCCTTGGCTTCTACTGGCATGGAGCAAGGCAGAGCAGCCGTGTTATGCGCTTTTGCGGGTGACCAACATGTCCTCGCTAAAAATTTGCCGATGGCGGTCTACACCATCCCGGAAATCTCATATGTGGGTCTCACAGAGAACGAAGTACAGCAGCAAAACATCCCTTATGTAATTGGTCGCGCGCACTTCAAAGACAGCGCCAGAGGCCAGATCATCGGAGATACGCATGGCCTACTCAAATTATTGATGAACACTCGCAATCAGCGTTTATTGGGGGTGCACATCGTCGGCGAACAAGCCAGCGAGTTGATCCATATCGGTCAATTGGTGATGAATCTAAATGGCACAGTGGCTGACCTTATCAGCAATGTATTCAATTACCCGACCCTCGCCGAGTGCTATAAACTTGCCGCACTAGACTGCGTGCATCAACTCAAACATTAATGACCCGACTGACTATAATCAAACTTCCGGAGGTGCTGACACAGCGACCATGAACAAAGTAATTTTGAAGAAACTCTCGCAGTATTTTCGTCCCCGTCTTATCGATTCCCTGCACGGCTACGACAAATCTAGATTCAGTACTGATATCACCTCCGGCATCACTGTCGGCATCATCGCCCTACCCTTAGCCATCGCCTTCGCCATCGCCTCTGGTGCCAAACCTGAAGCAGGTATCTTCACTGCGATCATCGCTGGCTTCATCATCTCCGCGCTTGGTGGCTCCAAGGTGCAGATAGGCGGACCTACAGGCGCTTTCATCGTCATCGTCTACGGCATCATCGACCAATATGGGTATGCCAACCTGCTCATTTGTACCGTCATGGCAGGGGTGATGTTGTTACTGATGGGGGCTTTTCAACTGGGTAGTTTGATCAAATATTTCCCGCGCCCGCTAATCATCGGTTTCACCAATGGCATCGCGGTATTGATCGCACTCAGCGAGATCAAGGATTTTCTAGGCTTACAAACGAAAGAGCTGCCGGCTGAGTTCTTTGCCAAGATCGCCGTATTGTGGCGAGCCCTGCCCAGCTTCGATGCGCTCACCTTCGTACTCGCGACCCTGAGTGCGCTCATGATTTGGTTCTATCCCAAAAGATGGGCACAACACTTTCCATCCCCCATCGTAGCGCTCATCCTAGGCACGTTAATCGTGACTGTGTTCAGCTTACCTGTAGACACCATAGGCACACGCTTCGGTGGTATACCACAAGGCTTGCCTGACTTCACCATGCCGGACTTCTCCATAGGTGCACTACGACACCTCATCATGCCGGCCTTCACCATCGCCCTTTTGGGCGCAATTGAATCGCTGCTCTCAGCAGCTGTGGCAGATGGCATGATAGATGACAAGCACGACCCTAATCAGGAGTTGATGGCTCAAGGTATCGCCAACATCGTGACTCCTTTCTTCGGCGGTATCCCCGCCACGGGTGCGATTGCACGCACCGCAACCAATGTGCGTGCCGGCGCTTCAAGTCCGGTCTCCGGCATCGTGCATGCGCTGACTCTGCTTATCATCATCCTCATCGCCGCGCCTTGGGCGCAGTACATCCCGCTCGCCTCGCTGGCAGCCATCTTGCTTATCGTCTCCATCAATATGGGCGAATGGGAGGTATTGCACAGACTCAAGGGTTACCCCAGAAGCGATCTGGTCGTGATGGGCACCACCTTTTTATTCACTGTGATCTTCGGTCTGACGGTTGCCGTTCAGGTCGGCTTACTGCTCTCGGCAATCTTTTTCATCCGCAAAATGACCGAGCTTTCTGATGTAAAACTCTCAGAAGAACACACCCCTATGCCGGATGACGGCGAAGCGACACGCGTACGCAAAATGGCACCTCCCGGCGTGTTGATCTACCGCTTGTATGGTGCGTTGTTTTTTGGTGTCGCCGACAAATTAGAGAGCGTATTACATCAACAGCACACTGAACCCGAGGTACTAGTACTCAATATGAGCGAAGTCATCAGCATGGATGCCAGCACACTACATGTACTGGAGTCGTTGCATGGAAAACTGCTCAAACGCGGTAAACACCTGATCTTGTGCGGTCCGCACACCCAACCTTATTTTCTGATGCATCAGGCTGGTTTTTTCAGCAAACTGGGTGTGGGGAATGTGTCAGCCAACTTGGAAGATGCCTTGTTACGTGCTAAAGACCTGCTCGCTCACCAAGGGTGATTCTATCCTCGCTATATATGCCTAAGCACGTCTAGAGTCATGCATCCTTCACAATTACACAAACTAGAAGACATCCCCAACATCGGCACATCCATCGCTGCTGACCTGCATGGAATGGGCATACACACGCCGACAGAACTCGCAGCCCAAGATCCACTGACAACTTATTTGGCTCTTACGAAATGCATGGGAGTCAGGCATGACCCCTGCGTGCTATACGCCTTGATGGCGGCTAGACATTTTCTAGACTGTGGGGAGAAATTGCCCTGGTGGCATTTCACTGCACAGGGCAAACATATATTAAGTAAATTGGATTAACAGGCTAGCGACGCTCGGTCCACCACAGCATAGTTACCCCTATCATCAGGTACGCCACTGTCATCGCACTGGCACTCATCAAGGGTTGCCAGTTATTCAATGCACCCAAGCTGGCGAACAGGCGTCCGAAAAAGTGGAAGGACAGGCCCAACACAATACCTAGGAATATCTTGCTGCCTATACCACTGGAACGATGCTGGTGGCCCGCGAACGGTAGCGCCAAAATCATCATCACCCATACCGCCAAAGGGTAAGTCAGCTTGTTCCACATGGAAATCTCGTAGCGTGTACTCTGCTGATGGTTGTCACGCAGATGCTGTATATACTGGTAAAGGTTCATCGCCGACATCTGTTCGGGTACAACCAATAACACGCTGAGCAGATTGGGGTTAAGAGACGAGCGCCACTCTTGGCTGACATGTGTACCAACCTTGGTCGTGCCATTCACAAATAGCGTTTCCACACTATTCTCAAGCTGCCACAAACCCGCTTCGATAAAGCTTCCATGCTTGGCCTGAATGATAGAAATTAAATGATATTGGTCGTCAAATTGGTAGATTGAAATATCGTTCAGACTGGTGTCAGGCATCACATTCTTCACATTGACGAAGCTCTGTTCGTCTTTGACCCAAACACCGGAGCGAAACTCTTTCAAAGTGACAGATGTGTTAGTTGCCTGCATCCTGAGTTGTTGCGCCATACGCTCACTTGGAGGAGCAACGAACTCGCCAAAGATTAAACTCAAAATCACCAGCGGTAACGCGATCTTAAATAAGGCATAGATCATTTGCACTAATGAGATGCCTGAAGCTCGGTATACGGTCAATTCGGAATTTGCCGACATCTGCACCAATGCCAATATTGCACCTACCAATACCGCGACGGGGAATAATTCATAAATGTGGCCCGGTATCGTCAGGGCTACGTATAACAGGACATAAGGCAAGCGATAATCTCCCTGCCCCAAGTTATTTAGCTCATTGATAAAATCCAAGAAGGCAAACAATAGTATCAGTCCGCTGAACACCAAGGCGACACTGCCATAGATCTGTTTCGCCAGATAACGTGTCAAGGTTTTCATCGTTTGAACATCCTACGCACCGTCATCAGCGACATACGCCAATACAACAAGCCCACGGCGAGGGCGAGCATCAAACCGTGCAAGCCCAATATACCTAGGAGGGGAGATATCTTTTGCTGCCCCACCCAACTATTCGTCACGCTGATCATGTTCGTGTACAGCATGTACAACACGAGTGCAACGATGAGATTGTAAGAGCGTCCAGCACGGTGATTCACATAGCTCAAGGGAATCGCTAACAATGCCAATATCGTTGCGCTGATCGGCAGTCCAACACGCCATTCAAGCATGGCCAGATTCCAAGGCGTCGGCTCATTAATCAAATCTATGGTGGACTTGGCATTCAGATTAGACATGCCCTGCTTTGCGGGCACACTATCAATACGCATCGCGTAACGGTCGAATTCGACTACGCGGTAATCCAGCTGTCCAGCTATACCTTCATAGCGGGTGCCTTTCAGCAGCACCAAGAATCGATCACCATTGGGCTTGGTCTCCTGTAAGCCTTGCTTCGCTATCATGGTGCCCAATTTACCGTTCTGTTCCGACTGCACGAAGATATTGCCCACTCGGTTGGAACCCAACTCTGCGTTATCAACAAAGTAGACTCGATCAGCCTGCTTGGATTCGCGGAAAGTGCCTGGTGTCGCAGCCGTCACATCGTCCCGACTCTCTAACGTGTGCTTAAACTCTTCGGCCTTATACAAAGACCAAGGAGATAACAGCAGACTTAACAAGGCGATGACTGCAGCTACAGGCAGTGCGTAAGTCAAAACCGGACGCACCCAATAACTCAACGAGATGCCCGAGCCGAACCACACCACCATCTCGCTATCGCGATAGGCGCGAGACATGGTCAACAAGATGGACAGAAAAAGACTGATGGAGAGCAGTACAGGCAGATAATTCATCGCGCTGAAGGCCAGCATCGCCAATACGCCATCTACCGCCAACCGTCCGCTGACTGCTTCACCCAAGAATCGTATAAGCTGACTGATGACGACGATGCCCAGCAGCACAGAGAACAGCAACATTCCGTTGCTGGCAAACTCTCGCACCAAGGCCCGCTGAAAAACGCCTCTGCGTGGTTGTTTTGACTTTATAGCTTGAGTTTGCGGATAATCGGGCATTGGAACGATGTAATTAATTTTAGGAGCAGCGCGTGGAATTTAGCATAAAACAAAGCAATCCGGAAAAACAGCGCAGTGCTTGCGTGGTCGTAGGTGTGTATTCACGAGGGAAACTCACTGCCGCAGGTCAGTCCTTGGATCGCGCCGCACAGAATCACCTCAGCGATGTCATCGCTCAAGGCGATATGGAAGGCAAGCTAGGCAGCACCCTCATTCTACAACGTGTACCCGGCATCGCCGCTGAACGCGTGCTACTGGTCGGCTTGGGTAAGGCTGCCGATTTCGGCGCCAAGCAATTTCTGGATGCGGTCCGCGCCTGCATGACTGCCTTGCACAAGACAGCCAGCAAAGAGGCGGCATTTTACTTCACCGACTTGAGCGTGAAGGATCGCGACGAAGCTTGGAAAATTAAGCAGTGTGTGCTGTTGGCCTCAGAGTCTGTATTCCGCTGCGACCAACTGAAGAGCGAGCCGGCTTCAGCGCCAACATTACGAAAACTAATGCTCGGCTGTACCGAGAAACCCAGCGCCAGCGCTTCAACCGTATTAGAGCAAGCAAGTGCAACGGCCAGCGGTATGGCATTGACCAAGACACTAGGTAATCTGCCCGGCAACATCTGCACGCCCACCTATCTTGCCGAACAAGCCAAAGAGATGGCCAAGAAATACAAGCTCAAAGTCACCGTCCTAGAAGAAAAGGACATGGAGAAACTGGGCATGTATTCCCTGCTCTCTGTGTCGCACGGCAGTCGCCAACCTGCCAAGCTCATCACTTTGGAATATCAAGGTGCTGACAAAAAACAAAAGCCCGTCGTGCTGGTCGGCAAAGGTATCACTTTCGACTCGGGTGGCATCTCGCTCAAGCCCGGCGCCGAAATGGATGAGATGAAATACGACATGTGCGGTGCAGCCAGTGTGCTGGGTACCATGCAAGCAATCGCTGAAATGAAGCTGAAGCTGAATGTCGTGATTGTCATCCCTAGCAGTGAAAATCTACCAGACGGTTCCGCCAGCAAGCCTGGCGACATCGTCAAGAGCATGTCTGATCAGACTATAGAAATACTCAACACGGATGCCGAAGGGCGTTTGGTACTGTGTGATGCGCTGACCTACTCGGCTCGTTTTAATCCCGATACAGTCATCGACATCGCGACGCTTACGGGTGCCTGCATCATCGCACTGGGCCATGTAGCCAGCGGCTTGTTCAGCAATGAGGACTCGCTAGCCCAAGAACTACTCAAGGCGGGCGACACCGCGCATGATCGTGCGTGGCATATGCCTATGTGGGACGACTATCAATCTCAGCTCGACAGCAACTTTGCCGACATGCAGAACATCGGCGGGAGGGCGGGTGGCAGTATCACCGCAGCCTGCTTCTTGTCACGCTTCACCAAGGATTTCCGCTGGGCACATTTGGATATTGCAGGTACCGCTTGGAAATCAGGCAAAGATAAAGGCGCGACTGGTAGGCCTGTACCGTTGCTGACCCAATACCTTATCGATCGCGCATCATCCAAGTAATGTAGGATGGGTTAAAAGTATTGATATCCATCCGTTATCGGAAGATGTGTATCAAGCCCCTCAACTCAAAGTCGTGTTTATTTTGACTAGCTGGTTTCATTAAATGACTAAAGTCGATTTCTATACAGGTTGTGAAGACAAGCTACGCACCGCTTGTCAGCTCAGCCAAAAAGCATTGCAGAACGGCATGCGTGTCGTCATCGGCACACCTGATGACACAAGCTACAAGGCATTGGATCAGATGCTATGGCACTACCCGCCTACCGCCTTCATCCCGCACTGCGGCTCGGCGGCAGACGAGGCACCAGACACACCCGTTCTACTTGCACAGACTGAAGCTAAGTTTCCGCATCATGAGCTATACATCAGTTTGCATGCGGAGACACCGGGATACTTCAGTCGCTTCGAACGTGTCATAGAGTTGGTCAGTCGTGACGAGCAAGATAGCCTGCGCGGTAGAGCTCGCTATAAGTTTTATCGTGATCGTGGCTACGAGTTGCGCCACTTCGACCTGAGTGCTAAAGCATGAGTCCCATAACCAATCCCGAAGACCTGCCTCTGCTCACCGACATCGTCAGAGCAAATGACACGTCGTTGGACTTCCCTATGCTCACCGAAATCGTGGCGCCAGTAGAAGCAAGCTCGACTGAGACTATCCCCGATGTAGCGACGCCTGAGGCAAGTGAAGCTGTAAATTTCGAACCCTACTCAATCGCGAATTTGGCTTCTGAGTTGATCTGGAATGCGAATTCAGTAGCAGAATCCACCGAAGCTCCCGCCACACCTGATACGATGCCAGCACCTTCAAGCATCGCCACGACTTCCTCATTCACTCCAGAGCCTATCGTGGAACCTCGCATCAGCGAAGAGGAAATGCAGCAACTGGTTACCCACTTTGAAAGTAGACTTGAAACCATCTTCACCGAGAAACTCAATCGTCATTTCGAACATCTGCATCATCAGGCCGTCAAGCTCGCCATCTCAGAACTGAAAGACGAATTACCCGAATTATTGAAAGAAGTACTCAAAAACTAGCGCTGAGGTTAGCTGATCTGGCGAAAATCCATGCTTCGCTCAGTCCTCTATCCTGAATCCCGCCTCCTAACTACCCCATCCTGCTTTATAATTCCGCCCCTTTCGACCCGCGCTTAATCACGCGATGCAGCCCTCGGACATCTGATCATGGAACAAGCAAAAAACAACGAGCTCGCAAAGAGCTTTGACCCCAAGCACGTAGAAGCGCATTGGTATCCCAAGTGGGAACAGGCTGGCTATTTCAAGGCGGGTCTGGATACCAATAAGCAAGAATCATTCTGCATCCAGTTGCCGCCACCTAATGTGACCGGCACACTGCACATGGGTCATGGCTTCAATCAGACACTGATGGACACGTTGACGCGTTATCACCGCATGAAGGGGGACAACACCTTATGGCAACCCGGTACAGACCATGCGGGTATCGCCACGCAGATCGTAGTCGAGCGCCAGCTTGATGCCCAAGGCATCTCTCGCCACGATTTAGGTCGCGAAAAATTCATTGAGAAGGTTTGGGAGTGGAAGGAGTATTCCGGCAACACCATCACCAAGCAGATGCGCCGTCTGGGCACTTCGCCGGACTGGTCACGAGAACGCTTCACCATGGACGAAGGTCTATCTCAGTCAGTCACCGAAACTTTCGTACGCCTTTTCAACGAAGGCTTAATCTATCGCGGCAAGCGTTTGGTCAACTGGGATCCTAAACTACACACTGCTGTGTCTGACCTTGAAGTCGTGCAGGAAGAAGAAGACGGCTTTATGTACCACATCCGCTATCCGCTGGCAGACGGCTCCGGAGATTTGGTGGTAGCGACTACCCGCCCCGAGACCATGCTGGGCGACGTGGCTGTGATGGTGCATCCGGAAGATGAACGCTACAAACACCTGATCGGTAAGCAAGTCACGCTGCCGCTGTGCGACCGCACCATCCCCGTCATCGCTGACGATTACGTGGACAAAGAATTCGGTACTGGCGTGGTCAAGGTCACGCCCGCGCATGACTTCAACGACTATGCAGTAGGTCAACGTCACAAGCTGGAAATGATCTCCATCCTCACATTGGATGCGAAGATCAATGAACACGCACCTGAGAAATATCGCGGCATGGATAGATTCGATGCGCGCAAACAGATTGTTGCCGATTTGGAAGCCGCAGGCGTATTCGTCAAAGCAGACAAACACAAACTTAAAGTCCCGCGTGGCGATCGTACCGGTGTGGTGATCGAACCCATGCTGACTGACCAGTGGTTCGTGGCAATGAGCAAGCCAGGTGACGGCGGCAAGAGCATCACCGAACAGGCACTGGAATGCGTGTCCAGCGGTGAGATCAAGTTCCATCCTGAAAACTGGGTGAACACTTACAACCAATGGCTGAACAACATTCAGGATTGGTGTATCTCACGCCAGTTGTGGTGGGGTCACCAGATACCAGCTTGGTATGGCGTGAACGGTGAAGTTTTCGTCGCACACGACGAGGTCGAAGCAAGACACCTAGCTGACAAAGCCGGTTACGCGGGACAGTTGGATAGAGACAACGATGTACTCGACACATGGTTCTCATCGGCGCTGTGGCCGTTCTCCACGCTGGATTGGACGGGCGATGCAGCCAAGGATGCGCAGAATCCTTTTGTACAGCAATACCTGCCGTCTTCTGTACTGGTCACGGGCTTCGACATCATCTTCTTTTGGGTGGCACGCATGGTGATAATGACCAAGCACATCACTGGGAAAATTCCGTTCAAGGATGTCTATGTGCACGGTCTGATACGCGATGCCGAAGGTCAGAAGATGTCCAAGTCCAAGGGCAACGTACTCGACCCTATCGACCTCATCGACGGTATCGCGCTCGACGCGCTCATTAAGAAGCGCACCACGGGATTGATGAATCCCAGAGATGCGGAGAAGATCGAAAAACGCACACGCAAAGAATTCCCCGAAGGCATCGCAGCCTTCGGTACCGATGCGTTGCGTTTCACCTTCGCCTCGCTTGCTTCACCCGGTCGAGATATCAAATTCGATATGCAGCGCTGTGAAGGCTATCGTAACTTCTGCAACAAGCTATGGAATGCCTCACGTTTCGTGTTGATGAATTGCGAAGGTAAGGACGTGGGGCTGGATGCATCACTGCCTATCGAACTCTCAGCGGCTGATCGTTGGATGAATAGTCTGTTGCAACAAGCTGAATCTGAGTTGGCAACACACTTTGCCGACTACCGCTTCGACATGGCGGCGCGTACTGTTTATGAGCTGGTTTGGAACACTTACTGCGACTGGTATGTAGAGTTGGCCAAAGTGCAGATGGCAAACGGCAACGAAGCGCAACAACGCGGAACGCGCCGCAACGTGGTACGCGTGCTTGAGGTCATGTTGCGCTTAGCACACCCCATCATCCCTTTCATCACCGAAGAGCTGTGGCAGACCGTTGCACCGCTTGCAGGCAAGACTGGTGACAGCATCATGATGCAAGCCTATCCCAAGGCTGATGCAAGCAAGATTGATGCGGTCGCCACCGCCCAGATCACACTGCTGCAAGAGATTATTAACGCATGCCGCAGTTTGCGTAGTGAGATGAATCTATCACCTGCTGCACGTGTACCGCTGATTGCAGCAGGTGATGCAGATGTGCTGAAAGCGTTAGCACCCTACATCAGCAGTCTTGCCAAGCTGAGCGAAGTTCAAATCGTCGCGGAGTTGCCTGAAGGTGATGCGGCAATCGCCATCGTCGGTGGCTACAAGCTGATGCTTAAGGTAGAAATTGATGTCGCAGTCGAATGTGAACGCTTAGACAAAGAGATCACCCGTTTGAGCAACGAAATTAACAAAGCACAAGCCAAGTTAGGCAACGAAAGCTTCGTCGCCCGCGCACCTGCGGCCGTAGTGGCGCAAGAAAAGAAACGTATGGAAGAGTTCGGGGCTACGCTAGCGCAGCTGCAGGCTCAGCGCAGCAAGTTGGGTTGATGGTATAGCCACGCTAGCCATCGTGGCTGAGCTTAACGTCGACGTATAGTAAAAACAAACACGCCTTCTTGATTGGTATCGGAAGACAGCAAAGCATTGCCGGTCTGACGACAAAACACCTCGAAGTCTTGAGGGGCGTCTTTATCGGTTGCCAACACCTTCAGCACTTGTCCGCTGCTCATCGTGGACAAAGAGCGTTTGGCACGCAAGATGGGCAGTGGGCAAGCTAACTGTCTAACATCCAGCTCGATATCGATTCCGTTCATGCAATCGGCAAACCTGCAGCATGCCATGCTGTGATGCCACCTTGCAGGTTGTAAACTTCAGCGAATCCGCTGGCAGCTGCAAAGGCAGCTGCTTGTGCGGAACGACCGCCCATCTGGCAATAGAACACCGTCGTGGCATTCTTATCGAGTTCATTGATGCGTAACGGAATCAGATGTAGGGGCAAAGAATCGCCCTGCGGAATCTTGCCGCGCGCGACTTCAGCATCGGTACGCACATCGATTAGACGTGGTGGCTTGCTTTGCAGCATCTTTTGTAATTCCGCAACGGTAATATCTTTGTAATTCGACATGAGAGTTCCTAGTGGTGCATATAAATGAGGCGCGAATTCTGCGCACTTTAGGGGCTGATGTCTAGCTTAGACTGCAGTGCTTACCCCCAAACAATAGGTTTTGTTACAAAGAATCATCATGTCTACCCCGATTCATCAGTAATGCAACCCGAATAGCATTATCATATCTGCCATGAAAAAATTGACTCTCGCCCTCCTACTTTGCTGGTCACCCTTTGCATACAGCGAAGGATTACCTGATTTAGGTGATATCTCTTCAAGCACGCTATCACCCGTACAGGAACGTCAGATTGGCCAACAAAGCATGTTACAGATACGTGCCAGCCGTAAATTTTTAGATGATGCCGAGGTGAATGACTACTTGAACGAAATCGGCTCAAAGTTGGTTTCAAACAGCACGGAACCTTCACTGGAATTTGAGTTCTTCGCGATGAATGACGAGACGGTTAACGCCTTTGCTATCCCTGGTGGCTATATCGGTGTGAACACGGGTTTATTACTTATCACACAAAGCGAATCAGAATTAGCATCGGTATTGAGTCATGAAATTTCACACGTCACACAACATCATTACGCACGCCTATTGAGCGGGACACAGGGCGACAGCCTGACCTCAATGGCTGCCATCGCAGTCGCCATCCTCGCCGCTCGTAACAGCCCGCAAGCTTCGCAGGCGGCCATAATTGGCGCGCAAGCCAGATCGGTGCAGAAACAGTTGGACTTCACCCGTTTACATGAACAAGAAGCGGATCGCATCGGCTTGGACATACTTGAGAAATCCGGTTTCAATGCCCACGCCATGCCTGAATTCCTTGAAAGGCTACAGCGTGCGACTCGCTTACTGGAGGGCAATGCGCCCAACTATCTGCGTACTCACCCCATCACCAGTGAACGTATCGCAGATATCGAGAACCGCGTCAGCAAGCAACCTTACACCCTGATGCAGGACAGTCTTGATTTTCAGTTGGTACGCACCCGCCTGATCGCCGCACAAAAATCTACTGCCGATGCACTGAGTTATTTTGATGATGCACTGTACGTGAAGAAATTTGGCAACCCAGTCGCACAGCGCTATGGCTTGATCTTAGCTTTGTTACGTATCAATGATATTGCTCGTGCAGATCAAGAAATGCAGCTGTTACTGAAGCAAGTAAATGACAATGCGATGGTAATCACACTTGCAGGTCAGTTGAAGGTGGCTAACAAAAATGATGCGGAAACGCTCGCTTTTTACAAGACGGCGATAGATGAATTTCCCCAGCATCGCGCTTTGGTCTACGACTATGCGCAAGTACTCCTTCAAGCTGATCAAGCAGAGACTGCCATCAAGCTCTTGGGAGACAATATCGCCAAGCATCCTGATGACACCAAGCTATATCAATTACAAGCACGTTGCTATGAGCACTTAGGTAAGGGTTTGGAACAACATCAAGCACTGGCCTACAGTTATGC
>JBBQKX010000054.1:0-13038 GCA_038327315.1 Burkholderiales bacterium
GGCAGGAGGCAAATAACTTTCTGCCGTAACCACCTTCTTACCCGTTTTACCTTCCAGCTCCAGCCGCGCTTTCCGGGCGATGCCGCCGCCGGTTTTCGCGGCATCTTCATTCTCGTTCATACCCGTCGCATCCACGCTCTCTGCGATCTGGCGCGTGGATAGTTCTGCCAGCGCGGTAAAGATCAATTCGGCCTCGCTCATGTGGTCGCGCAGGTTTTGCGACTTCAGGCCTTTCATTGCCTTGTGAGCTTTCACGTCCACGCCAGTCCACTCTTGATGAATGATATTGGTCAGGATCGCGTATTCCTCGCCCTCCTTGATGTCGTGCTCTTTCCAATAGTCCGTCAGCTTGTTGCGCGTCTCTTGTCCGGTCATGCGCTGCTGAATCCACTTCTCGCTGCGCCCGTGCTTCTGCCACGTCTCGCGGGCACGCGCCAGCGAGAGTGCGGGATCGGCCATCTCCTGCATCCGTTCATAACCCACCTTCGCCAGCCACAACTTGATCGGCTCCGCCTTCGGACTGGGAACGGACTGCACCAGACGCAGCAGGGTTTCGGCGGTGGCGACGTCGGTGAGGCGTTGCTTGCCATCACCGGCAGTCATCTTCAACTGGTGACAATTTGTCACCAGTTGACTGCCTTCCTTGCCTAGCCGCTCTTTCAGCTTGTTCCAGTATTTTCTGGCAGCCTGAAAATCCGGCTGTTGCGTCAACACCTGCACGATGTCCACAATCGAGAACCACCATGTCTCAGTGGCCTCGTCATACACGCGACGGATCTCGTGTTCTTCAAAGATGGCTGGCTGGGGCTGCATACTCGGGACTCCTCGATATGGGATGCTGGGAAATATCAGTCGGTGACTTGTATCACCGGTTGGTGAAACGGCATCCGCATCGTAGAGAACGAACGTTCTGATGTCAACAAGAGGCCTTTTTCTCGATGAAGATCAGACAGGATGCGCGCGACTTCGCCGCCAAGCAGGGGGTGTCAGAATAAGAGGCGCTGGCAAAAGGCATGGAAGTTAAGTCCATCGAGTTTGTGAAAAAGAGGGCGGAGGTTTATCACAAGGCGTGATGTGAACTTATCGCGCCTTGTGTAGAATACACCCAACATATACACACGGAGCTTCCCATGCGTACCAATATCGAAATTGACGACCAATTGATGCAACAAGCAATGAGTGCGGGCGGCTTCAAAACAAAAAAAGAAACCGTTGAAGCGGCACTCAAAACATTAACCAAACAACGTACAGCTCAACGCAAAATTCTCGGACTCTTCGGCAAAGTCGAATTTGACCCTGCTTATGACCACAGAAAAATGCGGGAATCAAAAATTAAATGATTTTGGTGGATTCCAGTGTCTGGATTGCACTATTCCGAGGGGATGACACTCCAAAAACCCGACTCTTGCGCGACTTGTTACAAACCGGTGAAGAAGAAATTGCCATTGCCGACCTGATTCTTCAAGAGGTACTACAAGGCGTGCTTTCGGAACGACAAGTTAGATCCATCATTGAAGCCGTTTCCGACCTGCCCTGCCCGATATTAGGAAACAAGCCCTTGGTAATTCTGGCGGCGAGTAACTATCGCCACCTGCGCCAAAAGGGCGTCACAATTCGTGGCACGATAGATTGTCTGATTGCTACCTTCTGCATCGAAAACGATTTTTCCCTGCTACACAATGACCGCGACTTTGCCCCCTTTGAAAAATATCTCGGCTTGCGCGTTGTCGCCCCAAGCAACTGATCTGTTGCTCCAAATATCGGCTATTGAGGGTATCAAACCGGTCTAGGAATTTTCGCTGTTTACGCGATGTGTGCTTTTGAAGTGCAAGAAGCCGTCATTTTAGTCATTGCACGCTCAAGTTTACCGATCTGTCTTTTTAATCCCAAGGGAGTAAGTGACCGTAGGTTATGAGGAACGCGGAAATCAACGATCAAGCCGTTATGTGCCCTCTCCGTTACCAAGTAACAAATCCTATTGACGTAATGAAATCCCGGCGTAATCCATTGGTCAGCGTTGCAGCCACTTTCAACAACTGTCCACAAATAGTTTTCGTCAAGACTACGGACAAGTTCCAAATCTGCCCCAAAGGTTTCGAGCCCATGTCCTCCCCAAATGTCGTGCAGTGATTTTGGATGGCGGTAAGGCACGAAGAAGTCGTAGAAGGCATCCTCATGCAAAATAAATGGGGATAGCGTCGCGGTCATTTACTTCGATTGTCGACAAACAAATCTGTTCTATGGCGCGAGATAAACTCAACGCTAGGCATAAAGCGTTCTGGAAATTCAATCTGCGTCCCATTCAGCGGCAGCATGACCTCTCTGATGAAAGGCTCATCACGGCGCTTCAACTCTTCTGAGACGACAATCTTGAAGTCGTCCGTAAGCGTTATCAGCCCCTTGTCAAAAGCCCTATCATGAATCGCCGACAGACAAAGGCCATTGCTTGGATTTAATCGGTTCGCTTTGTCTTTGCTCCAAGGCACGATATGGCTGACAATCAATAAGCGCGGCTCAGACAGACCAGACATACAGCAACGCCCGCGATAACTGCTTAACACGGCGTGACGAAAAAAGTTTTGCTTGATGCGCTGTTCGATAACGACTCGTCTTGTTTCACCTGTGAAATCTTCCGGCGCAAGCAATTCGTCCACCTCAACTTCGGGTGACGCTGTAGCGTCAAGATTGCGCCGAAGCATTCCACATTCCACAGCCAACTTTTCCCAGTCAGCATGAAATTCCGCCCACACTTCTTTATCGAGCGAACCCGCATTACCTAAACCAGAACGCCCTGTACTTGTGATTGCTGGGTCAAGACTGGCGAAATTCACGAGCTTCATTGCTACAGCCCCCGGCGTGCGCCCTATCAGGCTTGCAAGCTTGATAATTTCTTGATTTCGGCTATGGAGCTTTCCAAAAGGAAGTTGGCAATAGAGATTGAAAGCAAGTTTGAGTTGTTCTTTCGTCCAACGATTCGTACTCATGGGCATCTCGCAACATTCAATATTTTGATTTCGCTAGTTTAGCGACATCCATTGCTCTTCACACAAGCATATATTGCGGAGCTTTAACGGCTGATCGCTTCTTTAAAAAAATCCTGCAAATTAGATCAATACACCGCATCATGATCTCCCACATTCACGGGAATGATCTCTTCATCTTGAATCAGTAGCTCTATCGTGATCCGATAAGACAAGTTGATTGACACTGAGTGCAATCCTTGAAGCCTGCCGCCCAAGGCATGCAGACGTAACGAGGGGTGGTGAGGGTTCAGTTCCAGCAGTTGCAGTGTCTTGATGTATTGCTTTTCCAGCTCGGGATGGCGCTTGAGAAAACGTGCAGCACGTTTGTCGTATTGCGCGGTGAATACAAGCTGAAAGCTCATACGGCGATCTTCTTCACCCGTTTTACATGAGCCGCAGCCGATTCCTTCACCGTGCGCCCCGCCGCGATGTCGGCACGCGTTTCAGCCAGCGCCGCTTCAAGTTCGCATTCTCGCAGGTGGTGGTATTGCGCGACCTCCATCACCACGAAGCGATCGTTGCCGCGCACCGAAATGAAAGCTTCCGGTCGCTCTGCCAGCACGGCTTCGATGGCTGAGACCCCTTTTGTTTTTAAATCATTGGCGGTCAGGCTGGACATGGTTCGTCCTTTCTATGGGGTTGTTCTAAGTGTTCTAGATAATACTCTGAAGAGTGCGATTAGACAATGAACCCCGATTTCATCGGCCCATACAGCCTGTCGCTTAAAGCTGAACTACCCAGCCGACAACAAACTTTCATAGGGTATGCGCAACCCGTCGTGCAGTCGCTGAATTATTTGTGAGTTGAGTCGACGCTTGCGGTTCATCACTTTGGAAACGCGACCGCTTGAGCCTATGTAGAGTTCAAGGTCTTTTTGCGTCAGCCCCTGTTGTTCCATTCTGAATTTGATGGCTTCGATCGGATCGACCATGCCTATCGGGAAGTATTTATTTCGTAGGCTTCGATAAGCGTGACGAGTACTTCCATTTCGTCTGCTGCGGGCGTTCCTTCTTGGGCTTGGTACACGCGTCCAGCCGTTTGAATGCGGCGCGCAAGTCGTCGTTACGAATAGGTTTAATATTCATCCCCCAATTATTTAACCCGCTTGGCTGCCACAACATAAACCGCGCTGTCTTCCCGCTTGCCTACCGCTACCACGATCACCGTAATGGTTCGGTCTTCCACCTGGTATACCAAACGATAACCCGCCCCGCGCAACTTGATTTTGTAGCAATCCGGCATTCCCGCTAGGCGGTCCGATTCGATACGGGGTCGCGTCAATCGCTCAATTAGTTTCTTTTTGAATTGCTCGCGCAGGGTTGCGTCGAGCTTGCGCCATTCCTTCAGCGCGGAGGTTTTGAATTCGAGTTTATAGCTCATCCAGCGCAACCTTAACCGTTGCCTCGGCTAGGCGCGCTTTAACCAAACGCACCAGCGCCTGATCGTCCAATTGATCCATCATTGCCTCATACCGCTCAACAGGAACCAAATATGCCGCTGGGCGATTGTGGTTCAGCACGGCAACCGCAAAGCCTTCCGCACCTTGAATGATGGCAGTCGGATTTCGTTTTAACTCGCTGATACTAACCGAGGTATTGGCGTAAAGCTGTTCCATGAAACTCTCCAATTAAGACCTTAATTTGATGCCGAATCATAACTTATAGCGGCGACAGCAGCACGCTTTCTCGCAGCTTTTTCAATTGGTCACGAAAATCGGCGGCCTTCTCAAACTCTAGATTTTTCGCAGCTTGCAGCATCTCTTTCTCCAGACGCGTAATCTCCTTAGAGATGTCTTTGGCACTCATCGCTAGATACTTGGCCTGTGTCTGTGCGGCCTTCAACTGACTACGTTCATCATCTATCTGATACACGCCGTCGATGATGTCCTTGATGCGCTTTTGCACACCTTGCGGGATGATGCCGTGCTTCTCGTTATGCGCCAGTTGCTTGTTACGACGTCTATCTGTCTCGTCGATGGCGCGACGCATCGAGTTGGTCATTTTGTCGGCATACAACATCGCCTTGCCGTTGATGTGACGCGCGGCGCGGCCTATGGTCTGTATCAAAGAACGCTCGGAACGTAAAAAACCTTCCTTATCTGCATCCAATATCGCCACCAACGACACCTCGGGAATGTCCAAACCTTCACGCAATAAATTGATACCTATCAGCACATCGAACATACCTAGACGCAAATCACGGATGATCTCTACGCGCTCGACGGTCTCGATGTCTGAATGCAAATAACGCACTTTGATGCCATGCTCGGACAAATAATCAGTCAGGTCTTCGGACATGCGTTTGGTTAAGGTGGTGACCAGCACCCGCTCTCCCGCCTTGATGCGCAAGGTGATCTCAGACATCAGATCATCGACCTGATTGATGGCGGGTCGCACTTCTATGATGGGATCAACCAAACCAGTCGGACGCACCACTTGCTCGACGACTTGCCCCGCGTGTTCGGCTTCATACACGGCTGGCGTAGCGGAAACGAACACGCTCTGGCGCATCATTTTTTCGAACTCTTCAAAGCGCAGCGGGCGATTGTCCATCGCTGACGGCAGACGGAAACCGTAGTTAACAAGGTTCTCCTTACGCGCACGGTCACCTTTATACATCCCGCCGATTTGCGGAATCATCACATGGCTCTCATCCAAAAACATCAGCGCATTAGGCGGTAAGTAGTCGATCAGGGTTGGGGGTGCCGCACCTTCCGGCCTACCCGACAAATGTCGAGAATAGTTCTCGATGCCCTTGCAGAAGCCGATCTCGTTGAGCATCTCCAAATCATGGCGAGTGCGCTGTTCGATACGTTGCGCCTCGACCAATTTATTCTCGCGCTGATAGAAGGCAATGCGCTCCGCCAGCTCTACCTTAATAGTCTCAATCGCGGACAGTACCGTGGCGCGTGGCGTGACGTAATGACTGGACGGATAAACGGTATAGCGCGGCACTTTTTGCAGGATGTGACCGGTGAGTGGATCGAACAAGGCCAGTGTCTCCACCTCGTCGTCGAACAAGGTGATGCGTAGCGCCAATTCATTGCTCTCGGCGGGATAAATATCGATGACATCACCGCGTACACGAAATTTACCGCGCGAAAAATCAATGTCGTTGCGCTCGTATTGCATCTCGATGAGCCGCTTAATGACCTCACGCTGATGCATTTTTTCGTTATGGCGCAAGTGCAAAATCATGCCGTGATAATCGACCGGATCGCCGATACCGTAGATGCATGAGACGGTCGCTACGATGATGCAGTCTTCGCGCTCCAGCATCGCCTTAGTCGCAGAGAGCCGCATCTGCTCGATCTGTTCGTTGATACTGGAATCCTTCTCGATATACACGTCACGCGAAGGAACATAGGCCTCAGGCTGGTAGTAATCATAGTAAGAGACAAAGTACTCAACCGCGTTCTCAGGAAAAAACTCGCGCATCTCGGCATACAACTGCGCCGCCAAGGTCTTGTTCGGTGCCATTACCATCGCGGGTCTTCCCATCTGCGCAATGACGTTCGCCATGGTGTAAGTCTTGCCCGAACCTGTCACACCCAGCAGCGTCTGAAACGACAGACCATCGTTGATGCCTTCTACCAATTGTGCAATCGCCGTAGGTTGATCGCCCGCTGGTTCGAAGGGCTGATGCAGGCGGTAAGGACTATTGGGGAAGGTTTTAATCACGGGTATAATCAGCAGCGAATTTTAGCCGTGGATTTTACCACGCCAGCACCACCCAACCGACCCTAAGGAAACCATCTTGGAACTGTCCAAACGCGTACAAGCCATCAAGCCCTCCCCTACACTTGCCGTGACCGCGCGCGCGGCCAAACTGAAGGCAGAAGGTAAAGACATCATCGGCCTAGGGACCGGTGAACCGGATTTCGATACCCCGCAGCACATCAAAGATGCCGCCATCGCTGCCATCAACAAGGGTTTCACCAAGTACACCGCAGTCGGCGGCACTCCCTCGCTTAAACAGGCGGTGATCGCAAAGTTCAAGCGCGACAACGGTCTGGACTACACAGCCAAGCAGATCTTGGTGTCTTGTGGGGGTAAACAGAGTTTCTTCAATCTGGCGCTCGCGGTCATCAATCCTGGCGACGAAGTCATCATCACTGCTCCCTACTGGGTGTCCTATCCAGACATCGTCATCATCGCGGAAGGAAAACCTGTCATTGTCGAGGCTGACATCGCACAGGGATTCAAACTGACACCGGCGCAACTGGAAGCAGCAATCACTCCTCGCACCAAGATGTTCGTGATCAACAGCCCAAGCAACCCTTCCGGCGCGGTCTACACACTGGAAGACCTGAAGGCTTTGGGTGAGGTTTTGCGCAAGCATCCCAACATCCTCATCGCGACCGACGATATGTATGAACACATCGCACTGGTCGATGGCAAGTTCGCCAACATCCTGAATGCCTGTCCTGATTTGTATGATCGTACGATGGTGCTGAACGGTGTATCCAAGGCTTATGCTATGACAGGCTGGCGCATCGGCTATGCAGCAGGTCCGGAAAACATCATCACCGCGATGGAGAACGTGCAATCACAAAGCACCTCCAACCCGACCTCAATCTCTCAAGTTGCTGCAGAGGCAGCCTTGAACGGCGATCAGAATTGCTTGGCACCCATGATCAAGGCGTTCCGTGAACGCCATGTATTCGTCGTCAATGCACTGAACGCTATAGAAGGTGTGAAATGCATCATGGCGGGCGGCGCTTTTTATGCTTTCCCTGATGTGCGTGCTGTGATCGCCAAATTACATAAACGCGGCACCATCTCTGCTGCGACCGACATCGCCCTGTCTGAATACCTGCTGGTGGAAGCAGGTGTGGCCGTAGTACCAGGTTCCGCCTTCGGTAGCGAAGGTTATATCCGCTTGTCCTTCGCCACCTCGATGGAGAACTTGCAACAAGCTTTGGCGCGTCTGGCTAAGGCTATGGTGTAATCAACAAGCTGTAGACGACTACCTACAGGCACAAAAAAAGCATGGCTGGTAACAGCCATGCTTTTTTATCGTTTACGACAACTTAGCGTGTAGCTCGCAACGTCGGATTGTCCGTTGCCCCACCCACCTGCAGGTCAACGCTACTGACACCATCGATAGACAGACGAGCAGTTACCCTGCCTGACAACTGCTGCTTGGCAATATCAACATTGCCTGTCGCATTCAACACACTACTTGTGATCTTCAAAGATTTAAAGTGATAAGCACCATTGCTGTAACTCAAAGCACCCTCCATTTGGTCGAAGTGAGATCGTCCGCCTGGGATGTTTTCTTTGCTGTGCAGTCTGGCTGTTTCTATGATGTTCACGCCGTTGATGACACCTTTCTTTACAACCATGGTACCGTCAAATGCGCTACTGTCTGTGAGCTTACCCAGCGTATCCGCCTGCATCTTGAATCGACCCTCGCCATCCATATCGCCTTCCAGCAACTTACTAATTGTCGACAAGGTCAGCGTCTTGGCATTCAAATTACCTTGCGCACTCCAACCTGTTTTCCAATCTAAGCGAGCGGTACCCTGCAAGATACCGCCTGCGATACGCGCATCGAAATCGTTCACAACCAGACCATCAGTTGTCAGTACGCCATTGGCGGTCATATCCTCGAAGTTCCAATTCGGCAACAAGGGCAATGGAGTACCGTGCAAATTAAAGACTGTCTCCAATTTTCCATCTGGCGCAGCTTTGATGTTCAGCACAAATTTACCGCCACTAGCACGCATCTCGCTGCTTGCAAAATGACCTTGCGCATCAAAATTGATAGCACCTGCCAAATCACTTATTTGAATAGCATCGCCATTCAATTTCGCGCCATTAAACGTGATGCGCGCAATGGGGTGTTGCTTATCAGCAGAAATACTTTGCAGCCATCCTGGTACATCCAAAAGGCCAGTGCCATTCAATTCAGCACCCTCTAATTGCATTTCATCAACACTTTTAACATCACCGAACAGTGCGCCAAACCCAATACTTAAGATTGCCTGTTGTGCTTTGATCTGCTTAATTTCACCGATGTATACCTCACCCAGATCAATACGAGGTGTAGGCAAAATACGCACGGCAAACTTGCCAATATGCACAGGTTGGTGCAATTCCTCAGACAATTGTTTCTCCAACTTGGATGCATACTCCTGAGTCGGCAATGTCATGGGGATAATGAAGAGCGACAAGACTGCAAGCAATAACAGTCCCACAGAAATCCCGCCCCATGGCAACGGTTTACGCTTGGGCTTAGTGGCTGACTTTAACTTACTTGCAGTTTGTTTCTTAATTTCTGCGGAGTGCACAGCTTGATGAGCAGCTTGAGTGGCATGCTTTTTAGCAGCATCTGCAGCGCGTAACTCTGCCTCGGCCCAAGCCTTGGCCTGAGTATCTGCCAGCTTCTTAGCCGCGGCCTCCTCTGCCAATTTTGCAGCTTCTGCCTGCTTTGCTTGTTCTTTAGCCGCCAACTCTTTGGCCTTAATCTCTTCAGTGCTCGGTCCCGTGGGCACTTCCTGCGCGGCTTTTGCCTTTTCAGCGCTCACAGCAACCACCAATGGCTTAATCTCAAGTGCATCAAGGTCAAAATCATCCAGCTTAATCACTGAGGCGGATTCGGGAGGTTTACTGGTGTCGTAAGGCGTATCACGTATCTGAGTACTTGCCGCTGCCAGTGCATGCTGCTTGGCACGTTTTAATTCTTCTTCGCGCTCTAAAGCTGCTTTATGCTCCAAAGCCCTTTCTATCTCTTCACGCTCCTTAGCCGAGATTTGCTCTGCCAATTTTCGAGCCTCGGCAGCATCAGCCTCTGCAGCGATACGCGCAGCTTCTGCTTCTTGTCTAGCTTTGTTTTCCTGCTCAGCTTTGACGCGAACCACTTCCAACTCATCACGTACTCGTGCCGCTTCCTGTTCAGCCTTTAAGCGACTCGCTTCAGCTTCTTCTTTAGCCTTGCGGGCTGACTCTTCAGCTTCACGCTTAACGCGCTCGGTCTCAGCCCTGGCTTGCTCGGCAGCCTGCTCTGCTTCTTTCTTGATACGCTCTGCTTCTGCTTTAGCTTCTGCAGCCAAACGCTCTGCCTGTTGCTTGGCAGATTCTGCGGCCTCGAGTGCTTTGCGCTCAGCTACAGCGCGCGCCTGCTCCTCTGTTTTTCTCTTTGCTGCGTCAGCTTCTTTGCGAGCTGCCTCGGCTTCTTCCTTCTCAATCCTAACTCTGTCTTCTTCAGCCTTACGCTTGGCTTCTTGCTCCGCTTTGAATTTGGCTTCTTGTTCAGCTTTGAGCTTGGCTTCGTGTTCAGCTTTGAGCTTGTCTTCGTGTTCAGCTTTGAGCTTGTCTTCTTGTTCAGCCTTGAGCTTGGCATCTTGCTCCGCCTTGAGCTTGGCTTCTTGCTCTGCTTTGAGCTTGGCTTCTTGCTCCGCTTTCAGCTTGGCTTCTTGTTCAGCTTTGAGCTTGGCTTCATGTTCAGCTTTGAGCTTGGCTTCTTGCTCTGCTTTGAGCTTGGCATCTTGCTCCGCTTTGAGCTTGGCTTCTTGTTCAGCTTTGAGCTTGGCTTCTTGTTCAGCTTTGAGCTTGGCTTCTTGTTCAGCTTTGAGTTTGGCTTCATGGTCTGCTTTAAGCTTGGCATCTTGCTCTGCTTTGAGCTTGGCTTCGTGTTCAGCCTTGAGCTTGGCTTCGTGTTCAGCCTTGAGTTTGGCTTCGTGTTCTGCTTTGAGCTTGGCTTCTTGCTCTGCTTTGAGCTTGGCTTCTTGTTCAGTTTTCAGCTTAGCTGCAGCCTCTTCATCTTGTTTGGACTTCTGAGTAGCTTGAATCTTGGCTGCCTCAGCACGCAAGGCATCCGCGCTGGGTGCGCGCATGATGGTAGTGAAGTCCAGTTCACTCTCACTAGTTGTCTCTTGCTTGGCTGTGGGCGCGGTAACTTTGGTAGGGACTACGATCTTGGCTGAGAATCCGGCGCGTGCCTTATCTTCTATAAACCCGCCAGTGACAAGCTCTCTGATCAATTCAGCTAGGATGCTACGTAAACTAGGCGCTGCTCGTTTACTAATCTCTGTAAACGTCGATACACCATCCACCATAGAAAGGGCACGTTTGATATCGCCGTATAACAATGAAGTCTTATGAGTAACTTCTTCTTGTCCCTTTGCGGTCAATACGAAAATCGTTTTGGTATCCATATTTTTATCTGATGATGAGATTTTTTGTATAAGTTGGTAGTTGTTATTATTTACACGAAAATTTTAAATGCACTGAAATCCAGAGAGTCTTTACGACGTTTCTTCTGGCAGACATTCGCAATCAGGTTTTAAGAGTTTGCTAATCATAGCCTATCTCCCAATTTTCGCCATACGACTTTAACGACTATGAGTATCTAGGCAATCTTAAAATTGCCCCATATACGACTTAAAAACAAAAGTCACATATTCAAGCTGATTTTCTCACATAGAACCCATCCCATCCGCACATGCAAAAATATTTAAAAAAATATAAATTTCATGTTGACCTAAAGGGACGATATCACTATGATGCGCACCTCTTAATTCCCTGATAGCTCAGCCGGTAGAGCGACGGACTGTTAATCCGCAGGTCCCTGGTTCGAATCCAGGTCGGGGAGCCAGATAAGATAAGCCTTGCAGAAATGCAGGGCTTTTTCTTTTTCCGAAACACATTTTTAATGGCTACAACCCTATGACTGGTCGGTAAAGTTTCTCGCAGACAAACCACCCACACCCGCCAAGCCGGCTTGCTTATCTCCTGTTTAGTTGGACATTATTTATGTAATTAATTATGCGGGTGGCGCTCGGTCAGTTATCAGGCGCACACCAGATTATAAAAATTACAGTCTGTATTTTATAGAGTAGATCTCACCAAACGTACCAACACAGGAGCGTTCTGGCCTGGGCGCAATATTTCCAGCTCCACGACACTACCCGGTGCACCACTCAGACGCGAAATAGCGATTCCAGCAGAGAGCGTTTTAACTGCCACACCATCAATAGCAAGAATCTGGTCACTGGCAATCAGACCCGCGTTGGCTGCAGGTGAATTGGGTGCCACGGCTGCAATTCGTAATTCGCCAATCCAATCATTGTCGCCGAATAACCCATGCACAACAGTCGGCACAATACCGACTAGGCCATTTGGCCTCGGGCCATAGAATTGAAAAGTCACTTGACGACGCTGAATCACACTGACATCTTTACAGAAGCGCGCAGTGTCGAAACTAAATATCGGCGGATCAGCAGATAAAGAGTTGTAACGTGCTTTTGAAAAACGAAGTATCAGCGAGCCCTTCGCTAGATCTACGTCACCTTCGACCGGCCCTGTCTCTGCAGGTATGGTGCACTTATCAATTACAATTTCAGTATGCTGCCAAGTACTTGTCACCTTGCCATTGCGGACTTCCAGATTAAACTGAATGTTCTCTTTCGGACGATTCCCGCCAGACATAGCTAGTGGCCCAAAACCCAGTCCATATCTATCTTCAACATCTCGATCAAAGGGACGATTTTTCGCCATCAAAATCCACTTATTGCCGTCCACTCGCAAACTATAAAACGTGCCGTCATTTTCGACCCACGCTCCACTGGCTGCCTGCTCCTTTACGCTCTGCTCCTGTCTGAATTCCAGTTTAATAATCTCATCCTTGACCCGTTGCGTATCTTCCGCAACAGGCGACAGTGCCAAGTACTTTTTGTACGCGTCTACCGCATCATCTAACTGACCAGTTTTTGAAAGAATCGCACCTAAGTTATACCAAGCCGCAGGCATGTCAGGGGCAATCTCGGTGGCCATGCGGAACTCATCTGCAGCAACGTTGAGGTCATCAGCATTTTTTGCCATCTCAATCGCTGCAGCGCCGCGCACAATGTGCCGACGCGCGTCTTCTGCCGTACCGGTGGCTTTTTCTCGCACTATTGTGGGACTTTTTTGAACAGCAACCGCCGCTACCGGAGACGATGTAAGTGCTACTGCGGGTGTCCCGCCGATAGCGGCGCCTCCTGGCGATGCCTGCAAAACAGGCAAAGGTG
>JBBQKX010000055.1:0-12940 GCA_038327315.1 Burkholderiales bacterium
CCATCACCGGCATCTGCATATCCATAAGCACGATGTCGTATACGGAATCTAAAACCTTGCGCACAGCAATTTCGCCATTCTCGGCAAGGTCGACGATAAAACCTGCATCGTGCAGCAACTCGGTAGCAACCTCCTGATTGATATCGTTGTCTTCGACCAGCAGGATGCGCGCGCCCTTGATAGTGGCGAGACGCGCTTCAACCACCGAGGGGGCATCATCCAACTTTTTGCGCGCCGAGCGCGCGCCGCTCAGCACATGCACCACACTTTCGAAAAGCACAGAGGCGCTGACTGGCTTGATCAATACATCTTCCAGTTCGGCCACTTCAGCATCCTTGATGACATCCTCACGACCATAGGCTGTCACCATGAGCAGATGCGGCAAACGTTTGATGTTACGCATACGCAGCTTGCGTGCCGTCTCGATACCATCCATGCCGGGCATCAGCCAGTCCAAAAATACGATTTCGTATGGTTTGTTTTCCTGTTCGGCACGCTCGATGGCTTCGATAGCCGCTTGACCCGAGGCCGCTTCGTCGATTGTAAAACTCATATTCATGAGCAGATCGCCAAGTACCGCTCGTGCGTTTTCGTTGTCGTCCACCACCAGCACGCGGCGCCCCTGCAAATCGGTACTCAACACCTGTGGTTGTGAGCTGCCGACGCCCTTGCCCAGCCGCGCTGTAAACCAGAATGTACTGCCCTTGCCGAACTCGCTTTCCACACCTGCCTCGCCGTGCATCATTTCGGCGAGGCTCTTAGCAATCACCAGTCCCAAACCAGTGCCACCGTATTTGCGCGTAGTTGAGACATCGCCCTGCTGGAAAGACTGGAACAGTCGCCCGCATTGCTCCTCGGTCAGGCCGATACCGGTGTCGCGCACGGCAAAGTAGAGCAACACTTCTCCCTCGGTTTCTTCTTGCATGCGAATAATGATGTCGACCTCGCCAGTCTCAGTGAACTTAACGGCGTTGTTGGCGTAGTTGATTAGTATCTGGCCTAAGCGCATCGGATCGCCGATGAGCATATTGGGCACATCTCGTTTTACATCGAAGATCAGCTCCAGCCCCTTGCTAGATGTCTTGTCAGAAATCATGCTGGCGACATTGTCCAGCACCTTCTCCAGATTGAATTCAGTCTGCTCGATGGTCAGCTTGCCGGCCTCGATCTTGGAAAAATCGAGGATATCGTTGATGATGCCGAGCAGATTCTTGCCAGCGCCCTGGATTTTTTTTAAGTTGTCACGCTGGCGCGCCGTCAATTCAGTCTTTAGCGTCAAGTGCGTCATACCGATGATGGCATTCATCGGCGTGCGGATCTCGTGACTCATAGTGGAAAGGAATTGGCTCTTGGCGAGATTGGCTGCATCAGCAGCTTCTTTTGCGACTTGCAGCTCGATGTTTTTCTCTTGCAACTCCTGATCCATACGTTTGCGTTCGGTCACGTCGCGCGCGGCAGCGAAAACGCCCAGCACGTTGCCTTGCACATCCTTGTACACGGAAGCGTTGTACAGCACATCGGTAAGATGGCCGCCCTTGTGCCGAATAGTGAGTGGATAGTCAGTGACAAAACCCTCAGAGAATACCTGTTGATAACCCTCGCGGGCTTTGTCGGGCTCAGTGAAGTAGTTGGAGAAGTCCGTGCCAATCAGATGCTCACGCGCCACGCCCGTCGCCTTGATTGAGCCCTCATTGACGTCGGTGATCTTGCCTTCGGCGCTGATCGTGACCAGCGGATCCAAAGAAGCCTCCAGCAGACTGCGGGAATATTGAGAGGCCTGTTTTTGTTTCCTAGCCTGCGCGACAAATGCGACATAGCCAAAAAAAACTAGGAAGACCAGCACTGCTGCAATCAGCGCGATCAACGCACTCGGGTACTGTCCCTGTGCGCTGACGCGGCGCGAAGACAATAAGCTCACTTCTTTCTGCCTCATCTTTGCTGCTAGGTCAAAAAATTGTGCGCTCAATTCTTGCCCAATTCCGCTTGATACTTCGACGATAGCGATTTTGAGACCCTTGCTCTGGCGCAGCTGGGCATTTTTTTGCATGCTCGAAACACGCTGTGCAACAATTTCCGCAAGACTAGATACACTACTTTGCTGCTCCGCATTATCCACGGTGAGCTTTCTGAGCTCTGTGATGCTCTTATTGACCCGCATCAACATCTGGTCGCGTTCAGATATATAGCTACCCGTACCAACAAGCAGATAACCGCGCTGCGCAGATTCCGCTCGGCTTAATGCGACCTTGGCTTCATCAATAGACTGAATCACCTCCAGCGTGTGGTTGATTACCTGCTCAGATTGCTTCGTTTCAACGGCTGCGCCGTACACCATCCAAGCCATCATGACAATCATGAGCGCAGCCCCGCCAAATGCGAAATGGGCAAGGTATTTAAGCTTTAAATACTTCACGACCACACCTTCAACAGCATGACACCTAAGTAACAAACAGCACCTGCGCCAACCAGCATGCCAATACTGATGACCTGGTATATTTTTTCGTTCTGTTGCGACAGTCGTGTTGCGTTAGTACTGTCCGCTGCAAAAATATATGCACGTGTCGGAATGTATTTGTCGCTCAGTTCTCTGCTCATGACTACTCCATTTATTCAAGATTCATATTGCGGTTTAGCTTAAGTAGTCTTTATATCCGCCACCATCCAATCGCACAGTGCGATAGCGCACATATACAGATAATTCGAACCCATCCAACGGCCGTTAAGGAAATCATCCTCAACGTTCGATAGCGCACAGACCAGCGCGAATTACTTGAACGAAACTACGCTCAACGTGACATCACTTTCGCGCCGCCCCTGTTGAACAGGGACTAAACAAACTTCCTATAGGAGCTTTCATGAAAACTCAGTCATTTATGCCCACCAAAAGAACCGCACTGGCATTGATGCTGACTTCTGCGCTGGCCTTTGCCATTGCAGGATGCAGCAGCACCCACATCCCAACAGAGAAAATGGCGGTCGCAGAAGCGGCGGTACAACGTGCCAATACCAGCAGCACCAGTGAGAACGCAGCGGCCGAATTGCAACTCGCCAAGGACACACTCACCAACGCGCGTAAAGCGATGAACGACAAGGACTACAAGCTAGCTGGACAATTAGCCGAAGAGGCCGAAGTCGATGCTCAGGTCGCCGTACTGCATGCCGAATCAGTTCGCTCGCAAAAAGCAGCTCAAGAATCACAGGATGCAGCGCGCGTATTGCGTGAAGAACTCAACCGTAAGCAAGGTCGTTGATCAGACTTGTAACCACATCTTATTAGGAGCACTAACATGAATATTCGTATCGTTACTCTCGTCACGCTGGCAACCTTTTTGTCGGCCTGCAGCAGCACCCCGGCGCGCAATAGCGCATTAGAACAAGCGAATGAACAATATCAAGCCGCGCAAAAAGATCCCAAGGTCCTCACACTGGCTGCGGATGAATTGAGGCAGGCCGCACAATCGCTCAATACAGCCGAAAAAGCATGGAAAGACAAAGAAAAGAAGGCCACTGTCGACCACCTTGCCTACCTAGCTAAACAACGTGTGGTCATCGCGCAAGAGACCGCAACCAGCAAAGAAGCTCAGGCTATAACGGCCAATGCAGCCGCCAACCGTGACCAAACGCGACTCGCCGTGCGCACTAATGAGGCCGACACCGCAAAACGTCAACTGGCTGCAGCGGATGCCGCAGCACAGGCCGAAGAAGCTCGCAGCGCCCGTCGCGAAACACGCATCAATGATCTGGAAACACAGTTACAAGAACTCAATGCAGTCAAGACCGATCGCGGCATCGTGGTGACACTCGGCGATGTGTTGTTCAACACTGGCAAATCGCAGTTATTGCCAGAGGGCAAACGTAACATGGTCAAGCTGGCCGATTTCTTCAAACGCAATCCGCAGGTCACTGCCACTATCGTGGGTTACACCGACAGCGTAGGTGCTGCCGACTTTAATCTGCGCTTGTCACAGCAACGTGCTACTTCGGCGATGATGGAGTTGGTGTATCTGGGTGTGGAAAGAGAACGTTTGGTTACGCACGGCTATGGCGAAGAAAACCCAGTCGCTAGCAACCAGACTGCGGACGGACGCAAATTGAACCGCCGCGTAGAAGTCGTGTTCCCTCAGACGAATTAATCACCTCCGCACAAGCGCTCGCTTGTGTCTCACACAAATCGGCCAACCAGTTCACTTCTGGTTGGCCGATTTGCATTGGAGCACAGCGTTAACGCTGCAATATGCTTATCGGGATGTATAGACGAGGACAGCCTGGGTAAGGAAAAGATCAAAACAGCTTATGTATCCCTCAGAAATCGACACTGCACTGTCGTGATTGAAAATATATCAATGGCTAATTCAACTTTGCGTAACTCCATACTGCAGAATGTGGTATTTATTTCAAATCTCCAGCGCAAAACTGATAGTTGTTGCCCCCTTTCCGTTTGGCACAGTACATCGCGGTATCTGCATTTTTGATCAACGATGCCGCATCCGTGCCATTCTCAGGATAGATGCTGATGCCGATGCTGGTGGTGACAGGCATAACATGTCCGTCAATCACATGCGGCTCGCCCATCGCGATGAATATCTTGTCGGCAGTCAAAACCGCATCTGCCGCCAGATTATCTTCCGTCAACAAAATCACGAACTCGTCGCCCCCTAGGCGACTTACCGTGTCGGCGCCGCGCACACATTGCACTAGTCGCTGCGCAACTGATTGCAACAGCCTGTCTCCAGTCTCATGCCCAAATGTATCGTTGGTGTTTTTAAAATTATCTATATCCAAATAAAGTACGGCGAGGTGTGTGCGGGATCGCTTCGTCTGGGCAATCGCTTGCGTAATTCGGTCATGCAGCAGCATGCGGTTGGGTAGATTGGTCAAATAATCATGCTGTGCTAAGTGGGCCATCTTCATGGTCATCTCCTTGGCGGCAGCAATATCGTGGAACACCATGACAGCACCAGCGATTTGTCCATTCGAGTCGTGTATAGGCGCGGCAGAATCCTCTATCGCGACCTCGCCTGCATCGCGCCGTATCAGGATAGTGCCTGCCGCCAAGCCCATCGGCTGATTCAACTTGAGCACCGCATCAACCGGACTAGGTTCGGCTTTGCGCGTCGTAACATTGACGAGACGCATCACGACGTTGATAGGATGACCGCGCGCTTCTTCCCTACCCCATCCGGTCATGAATTCTGCTGCAACATTCAGATAGTCGACATTGCCCGACATATCGGTGCTAACGACCGCATCACTAATCGAGTTAAGCGTGATCTCGGCACGCGTCATTTCAATGAATAGCTTGGCTTCGGCTGCGTTGCACTGAATGATTGCACGCAACGACTGTGCCACCAGATAGCTGCCTAAATGGCCTTGGGTCAGATAACCCTGCGCACCGCGCTGCACCGCTTCTATCGCGATAGATTCGTCATTCTGAGTGCTCAATATCATGATTGGTGTATGCGGCGAGGTGGCGAACAGCCGATCGAATGTCTCTATACCAAAACTATCAGGCAGCGACAGATTCACCAAGATTGCCTTGATGCCACCCTCTGCCATTAGTTGTAAAGCATCGGATAGTCGCGTTACATGTTTGACTATATATGCATCCTCACTTGCCTTACTCAAGGCATTTTCCAGCACCGCAGCATCATCTTGGTTTTCAGTGATGATCAGGATTTGATTCGTCATGACTATCCTCCCCTCTCAGGTACACCTGTTTAGGCTAAGGAAAAATATCTGTAAGTGTCTGTGCGGTATCACACAAACAGCAAAAGCCAGAGCAGTGCAAACGTCTCATACACGAAAGTTCCACCTCATAGCCTCCCTCTATATGTGCGGTATCACACAGAAGTTCTTGACTATGTAATGCTAAAGTGTATTAGGGAAATTCTTGTGCTCGCCGAGTTTTGCCGTTTGCTCATGCAATGTTTTGCATGCCGCTCATTGAAATGGAGGTGCTGATATGGTCTGTACTAGCGATCCGAATCAAAATCACCTGCTTGCTGCATTGCATGATGATGCTTATCGTCGCTTAGCTCCCCATCTTGAATTAGTCTCGATGTTGCCTGGTGAAGTACTCTATGAATCTGGCGGTAAACAGGTGTACGTCTACTTTCCTTCCACAGCCATCATCTCGCTCTGTTACGTGCTGGCAAACGGCGCCACCTCCGAGATTGCGGGTGTCGGCAATGAGGGCCTATTAGGGATTTCCTTATTCATGGGCGGGAATACGACACCCAGTCGTGCATTGGTGCAAACGGGTGGATTCTGCTACCGCCTCAAGGCCCAGATACTCCAAGACGAATTCAATCGTGGCGGACAGGTGATGCATCTGTTGTTGCGTTATACCCAGGCGCTAATCACGCAAATGTCGCAGACGGCTGTGTGCAACCGATTCCATTCGGTAGAACAGCAATTGTGCCGCTGGCTGTTGCTGAACCTAGATCGCCTGCAAACGAATGAATTGAAGATAACCCAAGAGTTGATTGCCAACACGCTGGGGGTCAGGCGAGAAGGTGTGACTCAAGCGGCAGGAAAATTGCTTAAGCTCGGCATCATTAGTTATCGGCGCGGCCACATTCTTGTGCTGGATAGGGAGGCTTTGGAAAGCAAAGCCTGCGAATGCTATGACGTGGTTCGCCATGAATTTTTCCGTTTATTGTCGGACTTACCACAACGTCACTTTGAACCCGAAGTGCTGCTAGACACGCACCATGAAGTCAGCCGTAATCTTGCGCTCAGCTGAAATATTTCAGCTTGTTTTGATAAGCAGTCTTCCATCCTAGTGCCAAGGTGCCACGAATTCATGCATACCAGCAGTTTGATACCCCGACCTCAGGACATACACTCATGACCGACCCCAAGGCGTTACCCGTGCGTAATCTACCTAATTCAAGCAGACGCGCACCTAATGATAGCAAGCCAGAAATTCTAAATAATTCCGCTGGCACCTTCTCGCTTAGGCGAGACAACTATTTGAACGATACGGATTCATCAAATCCCGACGAAACGATGTCAGTCATGAAGAAAATGCCGAGTGTCTCAGCATGCGCCATCGGTGAATGCGCTTACAACATCAACAAATCCTGCCATGCCGTTGCAATCACAATAGGCGATGGCGTACATCCCTTATGCGATACCTACTTTTCCTCAATGACGAATGCAGCATCAAAAGAAACTGCGGGCGTAGGCGCATGCAAAGTCTCGATTTGTCGCTATAACAAGACGTTCAAATGCGGTGCGACCGACATCCAGATCGGCAAGCTGTCGAATCAAGCTGCTTGTCTAACCTTCGCCGCACTTTGAATCCACGAGGTGACTGTTGGTGCGGTTTAGTAACAGACGCATTTCGAATTTAAAGCAACGACTAGGCTGGATGTTTGCTATTCCAATAGCCTAGCCATCCATATCCGCGAGAAATAAATATCAAGCCGCATCGAACAATAGTTTATTTTTCCCCACGAGCTGCCTGTGTGTGTTTGCGAACATACTTATGACAAGGAATACCGTAACTTACGCAAATGGTCGAAGCTCTATCTTTCTGGAACACATCAACAACAAGCCAGAAGTCGCTTCGACTGCGACTGCAAATGTGCTTCATGTGGTTTTCGCATGTCGTCTGCTTTGATTCGCTCGATTCCAAAATAATCAGGAGAGCTTGATGTTGATGAAGAGCAGAGCACCTATCGCCAACAGCTTGCTTGCTGCTCTCTCGCACGCGGAATTCCAGCGCATCTTGGTCGACCTCACCCCAGTCACGCTGAAATTCGGCGAGGTTTTGTATGAACCAGGGGATGCCATCAATTATGTGTATTTCCCCAATGACGCGCTCATTTCGCTGCTGACGCAGGTCGACCAGAATTCCGCCCTCGAGGTTGGCATGGTCGGACGTGAAGGCATGGCAGGTATCGCCTTGGCACTTGACATGGGTACGACTCCGTTCCGCACCATCGTACAAGGGGGTGGTACGGCATTTCGCATGGAGCATGCACCGTTCCGGAACGCATTGGCGCGCAGTCTGCCGCTGCAACATGCAGTGCATTTATATCTCTACGCCTTGCTGACCCAGATCGCACAAACTGCCGCGTGCAACCGCTTTCACGTCGTCGAGGCGCGCTTGGCGCGCTGGCTACTGATGACGCGCGACCGGGCCTGTTCGAACCATTTCCAGCTGACCCATGAATTTCTAGCGCACATGTTGGGTGTACGCAGAGCCGGTGTCACCAAAGCTGCGTATGAATTGAAAAATCGCCAGTTAATCAACTATAGCCGCGGACACATAGAAATCATCGATGCTGGTGGACTTGAGGCAGCAGCATGCTCTTGTTACGAAGTCGGTAAAACCAAGCTTATTAGTTAGCGCGGACTTGATCCCCAATATGCAATTGAATATTTAAGCGTACGATGTACCCACTCAAAGCAGGTGACAGGTGACCAAAATGAAAAACAAAAATGTGCAAACAGTGAACACTGAACAACTACGCAACACCGCCGAACAAATTGCGGCTTGGGTACTGTTTCACCCTTTGCAGCAAGAATCCGATGCAAAAAAACTCCTGCATGAACTGCAGGTGCATCAAATCGAACTGGAGATGCAAAACGCGGAACTAAGGCTGTCTCAGACTTTAACTGAGAAAGCGTTGGAAAAAATGAACGCGTTCAACGAAATGTCGGGACAGTATCGCAATACGGATTCGGCTTCCCCGAGTACTGCCAAGATTGCAAATCGCGCTTCCCTATCCACCAACAAGCAGGAAATTCTTGCTGCGCTCCATATCATCACCGAGATGTCGCACCTGATACGCAACTCAGGCGTGACATCAATACAGGCGGGTCAACTCGACAAGCTCGATAAGGCGGATCAGCAACTGCTGCGCATCTTCAATTCTATGCAGGAATGAACCCGCAATAAAATGATGGGTGCGTGAACTCGCACCCATCATTTTATTGCGTACTCTAAATTTCTTAGCTGCAAACCATACTCACCCGTTTCAGATTACTTTATTCACGGCTTGCCATCGGTCGTAATGACTTGTGTCAGCCGCAGTTGCGCTTCCAGCTTCTTGGCTACGCTGATATCGGTAAAGGTGATTACCACACCATCAATTACGTTTTCTAGCGTGCGGTAGGGCATGATGCGCACCGCGAACCAACGCTCGTCGCGGGCGTTAATTTGTTTCTCCGAGAATATCAGCGCACGCAATACTTCCTGAGCATCCGCCTGCAAGTCAGAATAATCCAAGTCAGTGACAATATCGCTCAAAGGACGCCCCACATCGCCGGGGATTAGTTTGAATATTTTTGTCGCCTGATCGGTAAAGCGCCGCACATGCAGCTTGTCGTCGAGGAAGATGGTGGCGATGTCGGTGCTGTTAAGCAGGTTCTTCATGTCACTATTGACCACGGACAAGTCTTCCACCTTGGTTTGCAATTCGGCGTTGACCGTTTGCAGCTCCTCATTGAGCGACTGCATCTCTTCTTCGGAGGTGGTCAACTCTTCGTTGGTGGATTGCAATTCCTCATTAGTCGATTGCAGTTCTTCGTTAGCAGATTTTACTTCCTCCTGCTGGGTCTGCATCTCTTCGCGTACGATCTGAATCTCCTCATGCGCCTGCCGCAACGCCCGTTCCATTTCCGCCATGCGACCAGGCGTCGGGGCACGGCGTTTGATGCTACTTGCATCAGGCACCGGCATCTCCACATCGGCAAACACTATCATTGCCAATTGCTGCAACGTCACCGGCTCCTCAATGGCGTGTACCGTAAGGTCAACAATCTGCGCATTGTCGCCGCTACCCACATGGACACAGCGTTGAATGACGGTAGTATTGTCGCGAAAAACTTTCGGCAGAATCAGCACCAGTTCCTGACGCAAGCCCTCGCGCGCCATGACGTGGATATTCCAATTGGCTTTGCCAGCAGCGGGCTCCAGATATTTCCCTGTGCGCCCACTGATGTAGAGAATATCGCCCTCAACGTTGACCAGCACGGCGGCGGGCGAAAATTGCTGCAACAATATTTGATCCGCCATGGCCTGAAGATTGACCACCGCTGCCGCTGTCTTCGCAACCTCGGGTGGAACAGCTGGTAGTGGGTACAACCTGCTGGGAAACTCGACGTCTGCTGTCCGCACCTGACTGTCGCTGCGCCGGTAGAGCCGCGATTTTGCATCCAGCAGCGTGTACAGTTCCGTAAAACTACCGACCGTCTCCGCGCTGCCGAGAAACAAGATGCCGCCCGGACTCAGGCTGTAATGGAACAGCGGGAACAGTTTCTTCTGCGCTTCCGGACCAAGGTAAATCAACAGATTACGGCAAGTGAGGATGTCGAGCTTAGTGAAGGGCGGATCCATAATGGCATTCTGCGTTGCAAACACCACCATCTCGCGTATCGTATTGCCGATGCGATAGCCGTCGCCATCCTCCACGAAAAAACGCGCAAGACGTTCTGCCGAGACATCGACAGCAATGTTGGCTGGGTAGTATCCATTGCGCGCCTTCTCTATTGCGTCCGGATCCAAATCAGTAGCGAATATTTGCAAAGCGATGCGCGCCTGCGGCTTCACTTTCTCTATCACCTCTCTGAAGGCGATCGCCAGCGAGTAGGCTTCCTCGCCGGTGGAGCACCCCGCCACCCAAGCACGCATCGCCTTGCCGTTCTCACAAGACTCCAGCAGTTGCGGCAATGCGTGTTCTTGTAAATAGGCCCAAGCTGTTGGGTCGCGGAAAAAATTGGTGACACCGATCAGCAATTCTTTGAACAACAGGTCTATCTCTTGCGGGTTTTCACGCAGGTAGTGCACATAATCGGCAATCTTCTCCAGCTTGTGCAATCCCATGCGCCGCTCGACGCGGCGATAGATTGTGCTCTTCTTGTACAGCGAGAAATCCTGGCTGGTGCGCGCCCGCAACAGGATATAGATCCTGTCCAGCGCACTCTTCTGCTCTGCGCTCTCCGGCTCCTGCGCGATCCTGTTGGCGTGTGGCAAATGACGGACAAACTCGACAATTTTATTCGGTAGCGCTTCGGGTCTGGCGATGATGTCGGCCAATCCGGCCTCGATAGCACTCTTGGGCATCGAGTCAAACTTGGCTGAAGTAGGTTCTTGCACCAGTACCAGCCCAGCACTTTCCTTGATGGCACGCAAACCGAGCGTACCATCGGAGCCCATGCCTGACAAAATCACCCCGACACTGTGTTCGCGCTGATCTTCTGCCAAGGCACGCAGGAAGAAGTCTATCGGCAAATGCAGTCCGCGCGGCGCTTCCCGTTCCAACAGATGCAGCGTTCCATGCAATATGGAAATATCTTTGTTGGGCGGAATCACATATACGCAATCGGGCTGAATCTTCATCCGATTCTTGATCTGAGTGACTTGCATCTTGGTGATGCGCTGCAACAACTCGGGCAGCATGCCCTTGTAATTAGGGTCGAGGTGCTGAATGACGACATACGCCATACCGCTTTGCGCAGGGACATGGCTGAGGAACTGCTCAAGTGCTTCGAGCCCCCCTGCCGATGCGCCGATGGCGACAATGGGAAATGGGCTATTGCTGGTGCGTTTTTTTTCAGCAGCCTTAGTTGTTGTTTTGGCCTGCACGTCTTCACTCGCTCGCTTGCGGAGTTTTGTCGTTGTTTTTGAGGATGCAGCGGGTTTTATCTTAGTCATGCTTTTGTCCAGTGATGTGTCCGCAATGGATGCTTTGACGATGGTACATCAAGAAGCAATAGAGAGCGTCCTACTTAACGCCCAACAAAAATTACCCTAGTAGATCGAGTACGCATCCATCACGCTATACAAATTAATTTTCGTATGGCCAAAAAAAAGCTCAAAAACGAAGGGGGGCGTTTTCGAGCTTGTGCTACAGGTGCTTATCAAAGGGAGGATATAGAACACCCAAGACCCATACTCCTCCTGTCGTCCATATAGTTCCGTGCGTAAACACACATATCGAGAATTATTAATTCAAGCGACCATACGCCCGACCCTGATGCCCTGCTCCTGTCGCCCTGCACGCGCTTGACTATGCCGCTGCTAGCTTTGCTGCCCACGCCCGTACGTGTTACGGCAGACCTAAATCCTCAGCGCACATGTCTGCTGATGAAAGTCATAAAAAATAATTCGCGCGATACCTCAAAGTTATGTGCTTCAGCGCACAGATTTTATGTTCTCTACAGTACAGCATACGAGCCTGAGAGATACGCTTTCTGTTTATCTTAAAGTCCAAGATCGGACTCAACCTAATTTATAGAGGTAAAGTAAATGACCTTATTCGATAGTTCTACCAAACGAATGATGTGGCTTGCCGCATTGCTGGTGACTGCCATTACGGCGGGATGCGGTGGTGGCAATACAATTTTTGGTGGATCTTCCACCCCACTGCTTAAAGCTGGCGTGTTGGTTGATACCATCAAGCCCAGAGTAACGGCGACTGTTCCAGCTAACACAGCGGTCCTTGCGCCTATCAATGCGGCTATCACTGCGACTTTCACTGAAGCGATGGCGCCGGCAACAATCATCGCCGCAAACTTTACGGTGGTAGACACAACAGCCTCCGCAGTTGTCGCTGCCACCACAGTGACCTACGATGCCGCCTCTAAAACAGCGACTTTTAATCATGCAGCGCTTACGCTTGGCAATATCTATACAGCCACAATTACCACCGGCGCCACTGACGTAGCAGGCAATCCACTGGCAGGCAATCAGGCTCCATTGCCAGCGGCAAGTAACTATGTGTGGACTTTCACAGCTTCCGCCGCAGACATCATTGCACCAACAATAACGCTGACATCGCCTATTGATGCTGCGTCAGGTGTAGCGATCAACACTACCGTCAGCGCTACATTCAGCGAAAACATAGACCCGGCCACGCTTTGCGGTACCGCAAGCCTGACAGCCGCGTGTCCGGTAGCAAGCTTTACGGTAGTGAACACGACACTG
>JBBQKX010000056.1:0-12727 GCA_038327315.1 Burkholderiales bacterium
TGCCATGGTGCTGGAGAAACAGGCAGAACGTAGCGAAGGCTTGGAGAACTGTTGGCAGCGTGCACTGGCAATATCGCAACGCTTTGATGCTTGGCAACAAGGCGACGTGCCCGACCAAGTGCGCTGGCTGGAAGTATTCCATCACTCACTACAACTCAATACCACTCCGCTGTCCATTGCAGAAATTTTCGAAAAACAGATCGGTGGTACGCAACGCGCTTGGATATTCACCTCCGCGACGCTAGCAGTGAAGCAGGACTTCTCTCATTACCAAGCAGAGATGGGCCTACTCAAGGCCAAGACCGCCTGTTGGGACAGCCCGTTCAACTATCCCGAGCAGGGCTTGTTGTATGTGCCATCCAATCTGCCCGACCCGAATAGTTTTGAATATACCGAGGCTGTGGTGCAGGCCGCATTGCCCATGCTAGAAGCCAGCAAAGGTCGCGCCTTCTTGTTGTTCACCAGCTTGCGCGCCATGCAGCGCGCGCACGAGATCTTGGTTGCGGAGTTCGATAGACGCGGCTGGAACTATCCGCTGTTGTTACAGGGTGAGGGTTCACGCAACGAATTGCTCACGCGCTTCCGCGAATTGGGCAATGCGGTGCTGCTGGGTAGTCAATCATTTTGGGAAGGCGTGGACGTCAGAGGCGAAGCACTGTCGCTGGTCATCATAGACAAATTGCCCTTCGCCCCACCAGATGATCCGGTGCTGGCTGCACGTATTGCGCAGATTTCCAAACAAGGGCGCAACGCCTTTATGGAGTATCAGCTACCGCGCACCATCATCACGCTGAAGCAGGGTGCGGGACGCTTGATACGCGACGAGAGCGATAGGGGAGTACTGATGATTTGTGATCCACGCCTGATCAGCAAACCCTATGGAAAACGTATCTGGCAAAGCTTGCCACCGATGAAGCGCACTCGCGTGGAAGCAGAAGCCGTTGCCTTCTTTAATACTGAGGTGATTCAGACTGTCACTACACCAGACTAATTGCTATGACTTCGCACCTTTCTTAGGCAAGACCAACTCCGCGCGTAATCCTCCCAAGCGACTCTGACTCAGGCGTAACTCCCCACCATGCATCCGTGCGGCACGTTCTACGATGGCCAGACCTAAGCCCGCACCACCCGCATCACTCCGGGCGCCTTCTAATCTCACGAAGGCACGTTTGACATGATCTCTATGCTCATCAGGTATACCGGGGCCATTATCGGAGACTGACAAAATCATAGAATTGCCACGCATCTCCATGCCAACTTCGACCTTACCAGCACCATATTTAAATGCATTCTCCAGCAGATTCCCAATTGCACGCTTGATCATCAAAGGCTTAACTGGCCAAAGCATAGCGCTTGGGGTTTGCATAAAAAAAACAGTCTCGGGATAACGCTGCAACAGTTCGTTAATCAGTTGCCCAACATCAGTCTGCTCCAGCACTTCATGCTGATCGGGACGTGCGTAGTCGAGGAATTGTTGTATCACTTCATCCATCTGCTCGACATCGGCGCTCAAGCCAGTACGCAACATTTCGTCATCGCTCATCTCTGCAGCCAATCGGACACGAGTCAAAGGCGTGCGCAAATCATGGGATATCCCCGCCAACACCAGTGCTCGTTCACGCTCATATGCAGCCAAATCGGTAGACATCTGATTGAAGGCCTGCGATACCGCGACAATCTCTTGAGGGCCATATTCAGGTAGGTTTGCGGGAGTAGCGCCACGCCCAAGTTGCTGCGCAGCATCCGCCATCTTTTTGAGCGGTCGTGACACTTGACGTGCAATGAAGTACCCCCCCAACAGCGCTAACAGCAATACCACACTGCCCCATATCGGCAGCAATTTTGAGTAGGTATTCTCGATGCGCTCCAACGGCACAGCCACCCAGAATGCCTCGTCACCGATGTAGAAGCTGACCCATAGACCCGGCACATCGTTGCGACGTAATGCGAAACGTGTGTCATCGCCAAGCCGGGCGCGTGCTTTCTTCACCATCAAAATGAGCTCGGTCTGATTGGATGGTATGGGAACCAAGACCTCGCTGGGCTCTGCGATGCTCACACGCAGCCCTTCCGCATCAGCCAACTCCGCCCACAATGCGCTATGCCACTCAGGCGCTGCCGACAACATCGCGGCGCGTGTCAAATTGACCACGGCCACCACCATCTGCGACATCTGTTGCGCATGCGGTTCTTCTTGCACATGCCGGAAGATCACCAAAGCTGAAGAAAGAGAAAGCAGTATCAATACTGCGATAAGCAGAAAGGCTCGCGCGAACAGCGTGTTGGGGAGTCTCATTTAGCCTTTATGCCATCCGGCACAAAAACATAGCCATGCCCCCACACCGTCTGGATGAAGCGCGGACGCGCAGGATCTGGCTCAATCAGTTTTCGTAGACGCGACACCTGCACATCTATCGCCCTGTCCATAGGCTCATGATCGCGACCTCGTGCCAGCTCCATCAACTTATCCCGAGACAAAGGAATGCGCGGATGCGTGACTAAGGTCTTAAGTAATCCAAATTCGGCAGTCGTCAAGGTGATTTGCGTCTTGGCTTTTTGCAAAACCCGGGTCGCCAAATTCAACTCACATTCACCAAAAGTGATGATCTTTTCTTCTATACCGGGCGCACCCGCAGGCACTGAGCCTTTACGCCTTAATACGGCTTGAATACGTGCCACCAATTCGCGCGGATTAAATGGTTTGCACAGATAGTCATCCGCCCCCATCTCCAGCCCCACGATGCGATCTATCTCATCGCCCTTGGCAGTGAGCAAAATAACAGGGACGTTCTCTCCCCTGCCACGTAGTCTGCGTAAGATTGCCAAGCCATCTTCCTCTGGCAACATCAGATCTAGCACCAGCAAATGGTAGTGACCCATGCTCAATGCCTGATCCAAGCCCTTGCCATCAGCCACTGCACGAACCGAGAAACCTTGTTCACCAAGATAACGAAGCAACAACTCGCGCAAACGCGCATCGTCGTCAATGATTAAAATTCTATGGGGATTATTCATGTCCATATCATAAAACTATTCTGAACTTGCCCTGTAATCAATTGTCACTAACACACCTGATTGCAACAAATATTTACAACTTGTCGGACGCACTACACATTCCATTTACACTTGCACCCTATGATTCGTTCCATAGCAAAATTGTAAGCAACACATAAATTAGGAGTTAATGAATGAGAAGCATCGTACTTCATCTGATTACCGCTGGCTTCATCGCCACACTGAGTATGAATGCCATGGCCGCTGATACAGCGCCCAACATGCAAGAACATCTGCAGCATATGCAGACCATGACGCCAGATCAACGCTTGGCTGAGCACGAAACCATGCGTAAACAAATGAACGCATTGAAGCCAGAACAGCGTGAAGCGAAGCGCAAGGAGATGCATGAGCTGATTAGCAAGATGTCTCCCGAGGAGCGCGAGTCACTGCACCAGAAAATGCGTGGAGATGAGGCGCGCATGACGCCAGAACAACGTCGCGCGCATCACGATGAGATGCGTAAGGAGTGGGACAACATGACGCCGGATCAACGTGCACAGCGTCGCAAAGAAATGCATGAGCATTGGGAGCAAATGTCCCCTAGTGAAAAGGCCAAACTACGCACCGGCATGAAACAACACTGGGACGCGATGCCTGAAGCAGAACGCATGGAACACCGCAAAAAAATGCACGAACGTTGGGAGCAGATGTCTCCAGAAGAAAGAGCGAAGTTCAAAAGCGATATGAAACATGACGGCAACATGCCACCCCCGCCACCTGCAACGATGCACTAATCACCCTCTCCCTCCTAGAGTGAGCGCCCCCAGTAACATGGGGGCATTTTTTTGCCCTCAGCATCACATATCTCTCAGTGACTCCCCCGCTACCTAATGTTTAAAACTTAGGAACGTCGGCTAGAAATTTTCAATTGACAGCAATAGACAGGCTACCAAATGTTTGTTTTCGTAGTATTCTTTTGACATAGAGAAAATTTTATTGGTGTGATGGCGACACAAAATCGGAGAACAGCACACAAGAATGAACCCTGAAGTTCTAAAAATATTGAACGACGACGACACCCATTACCCTCATGCTTTGGAGGCAGGTTATCCGAGGATATTGGAAAAGATTGTTGAGCTTTGGCAGTTACCCACGATGGATGCCTACTTCTTTGAACTAACAGTCGATAGCCGTGGTGGTTCACGCCAAGGTTTCCCTTCCCCTGTGGTTACTGACCTTTTTGAATTACAAAAAATACACTCCGCCCAGTTAGATCATACGGGCAGTACTGACCAGAGTTACGTATGGGGAGACGTGTCAGACGAAAAGCAACGCGAGTTGGCTGAACTCGGCTTTGTCTACTCCCAGCAATCATTCCTCAATGCCATCGAGAATGGCGACCAAAAAGCCATACAGATTTTCATGTCCTGCGGCGTCAATATCGAGTCGCGCGACGAGAGGGACTGGACGCCACTAATGATTTCCTCCTTCAATGGGAATGAGGAGCTTGCCGCATTCTTGATACGCTGTGGCGCAAAAGTCCAGGCCAGGGACAAGAACGGTTATAGCCCGTTGCATTGGGCAGCATTCAATGGTTATCTAGAAGTAGTGAAGATGTTGTTGGATATAAAAGCAGAGATCAATGAGCGTAGTAATTTCGGCTGGACTGCCCTCATGCAAGCCGCCACGCGTGGGCATGCTGCTGTGGTCAAAGAGTTACTCAAGCGCGGCGCTTGGGTGAATGAAGTCACCAGCGATGGCTGGACTGCATTACATAAAGCAGCGGCAAACGGTCATACAGAGATCGTCTTACTTTTGCTGGAAAAAGGTGCGGACAAATCTATTCAATATCCTGACGGCAGTACCGCGCTATCCATTGCAGAAAAGAACACGCACCGAGACATCGTGAAGATATTGAATAGCTACCGTACCAATCAGCCCAACGTTAGCGAAATTCGCCACGCCAGCCCCACAGAGGCAATCGAGTTAAAAAAGTCTAACTAAGCCACTCGCCCACTATATCCATATAGCTACATCAGCAACACACGCAGGGACAGCTCTAGGAAAGTCATCCCAGAAATCAGACCAATTGCGCCCAAAGGTCGTGCTCATCCGCATCAATGATGCACACTTTCACCATATCACCGACATGCAAATGACTCGCATTTTCAATAAATACTGCCCCATCAATCTCTGGGGCATCCGCCGCGCTGCGGGCGACAGCACCTTCGTCATCCACTTCGTCGACAAGGACATGCATGATCTTGCCAATCTTTGCTTGTAAGCGCGCTGCACTAATCTCTTCCTGCAGCAACATCAAGCGCGCCAAACGGTCCTGCTGAACTTCAGGTGGCACATGATCAGGAAGATCGTTAGCCACTGCGCCATCAACAGGCGAATAGGTAAAAGCACCCACTCGATCCAATTGAGCCTCTCTGAGGAAATCCAATAATTCTTCGAACTCTGCTTCAGTCTCGCCGGGGAAACCAACAATGAAGGTACTGCGCAAGGTCAAATCTGGGCAGATAGTGCGCCATTGCTTGATGCGCGCCAGCACGTTGTCGCTATTGCCAGGACGTTTCATCAGCTTAAGAATGCGCTGATTGGCGTGCTGGAAAGGGATGTCCAGATAAGGCAGTATCTTGCCTTCCGCCATCAATGGGATCACCTCATCGACATGAGGATAAGGGTAGACATAATGCAAGCGCACCCACACCCCCAACTCACCTAGCGCGACGGCCAATTCAGTCATGCGAGTTTTGAGTGGTCGGCCATTCCAAAAGCCCGTGCGGTATTTGATATCCACACCGTAGGCACTCGTGTCTTGTGAAATCACCAGCAACTCTTTCACGCCGGACTTGACCAAGTTCTGTGCCTCTTGCATCACGTCGCCGACAGGACGGCTGACCAGATCACCACGCAATGAGGGGATGATGCAGAAAGTACACCTGTGGTTACAGCCTTCGGATATCTTGAGATAAGCAAAATGCTTGGGCGTCAGACGTATGCCCTGCGCCGGCACCAGATCCATATAAGGATCGTGCGGCTTAGGCAGATGCTCATGCACGGCATCCATCACTTCATCGGTCGCATGCGGGCCAGTCACAGCCAATACCTTGGGATGTGCGGCTCGCACCACGCCATCCTTGCCCCCCAGACAACCAGTCACAATGACTTTGCCGTTTTCTGCCAATGCCTCACCGATTGCGTCCAGAGATTCCGCCACTGCACTATCGATGAAACCGCAGGTGTTCACCACCACGATGTCTGAATCCTGATAGCTGTTAGAGATCAGATAACCTTCGGCGCGCAAACGCGTCAAGATGTGCTCCGAATCCACAGTGGCTTTGGGACAACCCAAAGAGATAAACCCTACCTGTGGAATTTTGTTGCTAGTTGTTGTAGTAGTCATGATGCGTCCTAAGCGTGTACCGCAAGGTTTACGAAGAATATCGAAGAGATGCCCAGTGCAATCAACACCACTTGTTCCACGGTATCACGCAATTTAGTGCGTTTATGCAGGCCGGGAATGAGATCGGCGACCGCCACGTAGATCATGCTGGCAGCAGCCAGCGACAACAAAGTAGGTACTGCATTTTGCATAGACTGCAACGCGTAATAGGCCAACACCCCGCCCACCAGTGTCGCCAAACTAGAGACCAAGTTGAGCATCAAGGCATGTGTTTTGGTATAACCAGAATGCAGCAAGATCATGAAGTCACCGACCTCTTGTGGGATTTCGTGTGCAATGATTGCCAGCGCGGTGACAATGCCCAGATGGATGTCTGTAAGGAAGGCTGCCGCGATAATCACGCCATCGACAAAGTTATGAAAGGTGTCACCAACCATGATCATGCCGCCACTGCGACCATGCTCATGTTGATGATCGTGAGGTTCATGAGCTTCGCAGTGATCGTGATGGCAGTGACGCCAGATGAGCAGCTTCTCAAGCGTGAAGAACACTAGGATGCCTATCAATATGGTTCCGCTAACCGCCGCGAAGTCGCCACTGAGCGCCATCGCTTCTGGCAGGATGTCGAGGAATACTGCGCCCAACAAAGCACCGATAGCATAACTGACCAAGCCATTGACCCAATGGGCGCGGGCATTGAGTGCAAACAAGGCCGCACACAACACACTCAATGCACCACCGACGAAGCTGGACGCGACGATCCACAACAAAACACTCATGGGAAGATTCTGAAAAAACTAGGGCGCGGATTATATCAGGATGCGGGATGCGGGATGTCGTTCACCATGTACAAGCAGTCGGTATCAGCTTTGCAACTAGTCACTGACGACTGAACGCTCAATCCAACCAGATGAACGTCCCCATACGCCCTGTCACACCATCCCTACGGTAAGAGAAAAAAGTCTCGCGCTCGCGGTAACTGCATCTATCGCCGCCATATATCTGCGTTACACCTAGCGCTTGCAAGCGTAATCTCGCCAAAGCATACAAATCAGCGTGATATTTACCCTCCTCTGCTTGCGGCTGGAATGCTGTGTCGCTGGCAGAATCGTGGGAGACAAATACTTCCCGCACTTCCGCCCCCACTTCAAATGCATCCTGACTGATGGCAGGGCCGAACCATGCCATCAATTGACTAGCATCCACGCGCATGGCGTGAACTGTGGCCTCCACTACGCCCGCAGCCAATCCCTTCCAGCCCGCATGAATCGCGGCGACTACACTACCCTGCTGATCACAAAGCAAGATAGGCAGACAATCTGCCGTCATCACCACACAAACTGAGCCGCGTTGTCTAGCGATACAGGCATCCGCAGTCACCACGCACCCAGCAGCATCTGCACTTGCGACGGTCTTGCCATGCACTTGCTCCATCCACACCGGCTCACTAGGCAACATGCTATTAAGCAACATACGATTGCGCGCCACCACCATGGGTACGTCACCTACATGCGTGCCTAGGTTGAGGCTGTCATAGGGTTTGCTACTCAAACCACCTGAACGAGTAGTCTGTAAAGCGCGCACATTCGCAGGCACTGGCCAATCGGGCGTGATACAAGTTTCGATGAGCTTCATATCGTGCGTCTTTCACCAAGTACTGCTAGGGCTTATTCTCGAATTCTTTCACTTCGCGCTGCAATTCACGCAACAGTTGCTGCATATCTTCTGGCATCGGTACATGCCACTCCATCAGCTCCTCAGTGAGCGGGTGCACCAAGGCCAAGCGTGTTGCATGCAGTGCTTGACGAGGAAAACCATTCAGCAGAGTGCGCAGATAGGGCACGCATTTTTGGCCGCCTTGTATGTAAACAGAATCGCCTATCAAGGGGTGTTTAAGATGCGCCATATGGACTCGAATCTGGTGCGTACGCCCCGTTTCCAAACGACAACGTACCAAGGTACAACTCGGATAGGAGCGCTCTATCGCATAATGCGTGACGGCTGGCTTGCCACCTTCTACCACCGCCATCTTGACGCGGTTACTGGGGTGACGATCGATGTCAGCATCGACTAAGCCATCGCGCGATAACTCACCCCACACCAGTGCTAAATATTCACGTTTCACCGAGCGATCCTGCAATTGCCTAACCAATGCAGTCTGCGATATCAGGGTCTTAGCAACCACCATCAGCCCGCTGGTGTCTTTATCCAACCTATGCACGATGCCCGCACGCGGCACATCGTTCAATTGCGGACAGTAATGCAACAAGGCATTGAGCAATGTCCCTTCCCAATTTCCACTACCAGGGTGCACAACCAATCCTACCGGCTTGTTGATCACGATTAGCGCCTCGTCTTCATAGACGATGTCCAACTTGATGTCTTGTGCGATATAAGGTTGTTCGGCGGGATGTGAAACAGGATTGACGCTCAGCGCCTCCCCACCCCACATCTTCTCTTTGCTCAAAGATGCCGCGCCATTGACCAGCACCTGCTGTTGCACCACCCACTCCTGCAAGCGACTACGTGAATATTGAGGTAGCAACTTCACTAATATCTGGTCCAAGCGCATACCTGCATATTCATCGGGGACGATGAAGTCATACACTGTATCGTTTGAAGTAGCCGGTAGCGGAGAGTCGGTCTGGATTGCGTTATAATCACGCAAATTATTTTCTGGATTCGTCATGCGCCATAGTTTAGCTGTATTCCTCATCGTTACGTTAGCTGCTTGTAGTACCGCCAACAAAGGTGAAAGCGACAAACTCGAATCTGCCGAGTCTCTTTACGCTGCGGCCAAAGTCAAGTTCGACGAAAAAACTTACGATGCCGCCATCAAAAAGTATGAAGTGCTGCAATCTCGCTACCCCTATGGTCGCTATGCTCAGCAATCTATGCTGGAGATGGCTTATTCCTATTACAAACAGGGCGAGCCAGCACCTGCTATTGGCGCGGCAGACCGTTTCATCAAACAATTCCCCAACAATCCCCACGTCGATTACGCCTACTACTTGAAAGGCTTGGCCAACTTCTCTGGTGATGCCGGCATACTCACTTCCCTAGACGGCAACAGTGCCAGTGATCGTGATCCCGAGTTGAGCCAAGAGTCTTTCAACTCTTTTAAGGAGCTCATCACACGCTTCCCCGAATCCCAATACACGCCGGATGCCAAGCTGCGCATGCAGTATTTGGCTAACCAATTAGCCAAACACGACGTGCATATCGCCAGTTACTACCTGCGTCGCGGCGCGAATGTCGCTGCACTGAACCGCGCACAAGATGTCATCACTTTATATCCCAACAGTCCAGCGACCCGTGAAGCATTGCTGGTAATGGTGCGCGCCTACGATGCGATGGGCATGGCGGAGTTGCGTGACGACACACAACGCGTGCTGAATCTGAATGGCGGCTCAGAAGCTGTTACTGCAGCGGCAATTGCGGCCGATAAAAAATCCTGGTGGCAATTCTGGAGATGAAGTTCTGCAGCGCTTGCGGTGCGGCCGTCGAATTACGTATACCTCTCGATGATAGCCGACCACGTCATGTATGCACGCAATGCGACACCATACATTATGAGAACCCCAAGCTGGTGGTAGGCTCTATCCCAGTATGGGAAGACAAAATACTGTTATGCAAACGCGCCATCGAGCCCCGCTATGGCAAATGGACATTGCCTGGTGGCTTCATGGAAAACGGGGAAAGCACCGGTGATGCCGCGATACGTGAGACATTAGAAGAGGCAAACGCACGGGTTACTTTGGATGGCTTGTACTCTATGCACAGCTTGCCCTACATCAATCAGGTTCACCTTTTCTTTCGTGCACAACTGCTTGATCTTGATTTCTCACCCGGCATCGAAAGTCTGGAAGTGAAACTGTTCAGCGAAGCCGATATTCCTTGGGATGAACTGGCCTTTAGACCTGTACGCTACAGCTTGCAACATTACTTTGCTGAACGTAAATCCGGCAGCTTTACCCTGTTGGTCGATGAACTCAGACCACCACCTACGAATTAAACTCATCATGCGTACACTTAAATCACTCCTCGTCATTTCGACATTGATACTGGGCGGCTGTGCTTCTGGCACCAATCCTTCCGACCCGTATGAGTCGTTCAATCGCGGCGTATATAGCTTCAACGACACACTGGACAGGAATTTGGCCAAACCTGTGGCGCAAGCTTACGAAAAAACCATGCCGACTTTAGGGAAAATCATGGTTAGCAATTTTTTCTCTAACCTTGATGATGTTGTCGTTACCTTCAACGACCTCTTGCAACTGAAATTCAAGCAAGCTTTTTCAGATAGTCTGCGCGTGGTATTCAACTCCACCTTCGGCCTGCTAGGAACTATAAATGTGACCTCACGCTTGGAAAAGCACAACGAGGATTTTGGTCAGACACTAGGCTATTGGGGTATGCCACCCGGCCCTTATCTCGTACTCCCAGTATTTGGCCCAAGCTCTCTACGTGACTCCGCAGGTTTGCTTGGCGATACCGTGCCTAGCCAGTTAGGTAAGATCACACCTGTCGCCACGCGCAACGAACTCTATATTGTGAAAGGTATAAATCGCCGCGCGCAATTACTAGATGCCGAAAAAATCATGGATGAGGCGACTTTCGATAAATACGATTTCATGCGCAACGCCTATCTCTTGCATCGCCTTGATTTAGTCTATGACGGTGAACCGCCACGACCCAAATATGACGACTTCGAAGACGATGGGGCAGACGCACCCGCCGACACACCTAATACCGACACCCAACAGTAAATGAGAACCTTCTGGCAGATTTGGCGGTTGAAATATCTGACTACTTCTATCTGGCAGAACAATTATAGAAGTTTGCTCGTACTATCATTAATATGCGGACAGCGGAAATAAGCTGATTCCAATAAATTCAAATTGTTAAGAAAAATATGTTCGCACTATTCTTATCAGTACTACTGACCGGCGGGTCAGTCTAAATAACTGTTAGACCTTTGGGGAATTCGTGGCCTGGATCATCATAAAGTATTTCCTGACAGCCGCAGTCGTCGTGCTTGTATCCGAGCTCGCGAAGCGTAGCGACAAGCTCGGTGGCTTTGTTGCAGCGCTACCCCTCGTAACCGTTCTCGCGCTTATCTGGCTGTACGTTGAGGACCAACCCCAAGAAAAAATCGCAAATCATGCGTGGTACACATTTTGGTATGTTGTCCCAACGTTGCCAATGTTTCTCGTATTTCCGGTGATCCTTCCTCGCATCGGCTTCTGGCCATCTTTGTTTGCCTGCGTCATCATCACCATTGTTTGCTTCGGCCTGCTCGCTCTCGCGGTTCGCCGCTTCGGCGTGGAATTGCTCTAGCGAGCAGGTCTAACCCTATGCTCAAGCGGGGCTGGCTTACAGCGGGTCCCTTAGCTCCACGTTCATGAATGACAGCGTTCTAAAATCTTGTGTGGCCGCTCCACGCACACAGCCCTCACCAGAAGTGAAACTTCTCTAACATTTCTTTCCACGAAAAATAAGCGACAAAAAAGGAGCAGCCCGCAATGCGGGCTGCTCCTTTTTACTGTGACTAAGATTTAACGACCCGCGCGTAAAGCCGCGATACGCTCTTCCAAAGGTGGGTGGGTCATGAACAATCTGCCCATCGCACTGCCACCGGAAATACCTGACGCTGCCATCTCTTTGGGCAAGCTGGCTTGTTCATGATTCATTTTCAAACGTTCCAGCGCGGAGATCATTTTTTCACGTCCCGCCAATGATGCGCCCCCTGCATCAGCACGGAACTCACGCTGACGTGAAAACCACATCACGATGATGCTGGCCAATACGCCTAATACCAGTTGCGCCACGATTTCAGCAACAAAGGAACCAATACCTGGGCCGTGATTCTCTTGATCCTTACCGCGCAACAATGAGTCGATGAAGATGCCGAACAGCTTAGCGAAGAACACCACAAAAGTATTCACCACGCCTTGTATCAGGGTCAATGTAACCATATCGCCGTTGGCAACGTGGCTGATCTCATGCGCCAGTACCGCCTCGGCCTCGTCCTTGCTCATGCTATGCAACAAGCCTGTACTCACAGCAACCAAGGAATTATTGCGATTCCAGCCGGTCGCAAAGGCGTTCACATCTGGTGCATCATAGATTGCGACTTCCGGCATCCCGATGCCAGCCGACAGCGCTAGTCGCTTCACCGTATCAACCAACCAACGCTCGGTAGGATCAGATGGGTTCTCGATGACCTGCGCACCCACTGAGCGCTTCGCCATCCACTTGGACAGGAACAATGAAATAATCGAGCCAGCAAAACCAATGACGGCTGACATGATCAAC
>JBBQKX010000057.1:0-12647 GCA_038327315.1 Burkholderiales bacterium
GCCAAGCTCTCACGAGTACGCTTGCGCGTCATCTCAACCAACCCCAGCGACGAGAAGCCGCTGACATTGATACGCGTGTGATCGCGGGCGAGGGCCTTCTTGAATTCTTCCAGCACCGCATCGCGGTGCTCTAGCGTATCCATGTCGATAAAGTCGCAGATGATAATGCCACCCAGATTACGCAAACGCAGCTGGCGAGCGATGACTTGTGTCGCTTCCAGATTAGTCTTAAAAATGGTGTCATCGAAGTTACGCAGACCCACATAACCACCTGTGTTCACGTCCACCGTCGTCAGTGCCTCGGTCTGATCTATGATTAGATAGCCGCCAGATTTGAGGTCAACACGCTTGGACAAGGCGCGCTCTATCTCTTCTTCTACGCCATAAAGATCGAATAGCGGGCGCACCCCGGGATAGTGTTCCAAAATATTCACCGCAGAGGGAATATATGCAGCGGCGAAATCCTTCATCTTCTGAAAAGTTGCGCGCGAATCTATTTGTATACGCGTGGTGTGCTGAGTCACAAAATCACGCAACACGCGCAAACTGATATCCAACTCCTGGTACAGCAACTGCGGTGCGCCTGCTGTCTTAACGGCGTTCTGTAAGGCACTCCACAGCTTGTTTAGATAATCCACATCGGCAGCAAAATCAGGCGTTTCATCAGCTTCAGCCACGGTACGTATGATGTAACCACCCTTGTGCTCAGCGGGCAACAGTCCCAGCAGTCGGTTGCGCAATGCCTCGCGTTGACCCTCGTTATCTATGCGCTGCGACACACCAATATGTGACTCCTGAGGTAGATAGACCAGCACGCGTCCAGCGATACTCAGTTGTGTAGAAAGACGCGCGCCCTTGCTACCTATTGGCTCCTTAATGACTTGCACCATCAGGTTTTGGCCTTCGTGCAAGACCCGCTCTATGGGTTTGGGATCTGCATTGTTCTCCCATATATCTGCCACATGCAGAAAGGCGGAACGCTCCATGCCAATATCGATGAAGGCAGACTGCATGCCTGGCAGGACGCGCTTCACTTTGCCCATATAAATATTGCTGACAATGCCGCGACTGCTGCTGCGTTCTATGTGCAAGTCCTGCACCACGCCGAGCTGCATCACGGCGACTCGCGTTTCCTGCGGGGTGACGTTGATCAGTATCTCTTCACTCATGGTGTGACCACATTAAATTTTTTCAGCAGCGCAACGGTCTCGCATAATGGCAGACCGACCACGCCGGAATAACTCCCGCTGATTTTTTCTACGAACGCACCTGCCAAGCCCTGTATGGCATAGCCGCCCGCCTTGTCGTGGCCTTCTTTACTGAGCAGATAACGTCGAATACGCTCTTCGTCCAGCACGACAAAGTGCACGCTGGAAGTAGATACTGCCATCTCCACATGATCGTTCATCGCCACTGCTACGGCGGTTAACACTTGATGCTCCCCCCCCGATAGGTCGCGCAACATCTGTGCAGCATGAGCTGTATCTGTGGGCTTGCCGAGGATCTTGCCATTTAGAATTACCGCCGTGTCCGCCGCTAACACTGGCGCATTGGGGAGGTTACGGTAGCGCATCACCGCATAGGCCGTTGCCGCCTTCTCTGAGCAGACCCGCTGGACATAATCCTCGGCAGCCTCATCGGTATGTGGTGTCTCATCTACATCTAAACCGCGCACCACATCCGACCGCAACAACAACACTTCGAAGTTCACACCGATCTGCTTGAGCAGTTCACGACGGCGGGGACTTTGTGATGCCAGATAGATACGACTGGGTGCAACACTCATCTTGATTTCCTATTCGCGGTGGTAAGGGTGATTGTGCATCAGGCTATGCGCTCGGTACAACTGCTCAGCAAGCAACACACGTACAAAAGCATGAGGCAAGGTCATTGCGGACAAAGCCATCAACTGGCGTGCAGACTGTTTAACACTATCGTGCAGACCATCTGCACCGCCAACAATGAAGGCCACATCGCTCCCACTGCGCATCCAGTCTTGCATCTGCGCAGCCAGTTGTTTGGTAGTCGGCATGGCGCCACGCTCATCCATCGCGATACGCAAACAGTTCGCAGGCAGAGCATGCAAAATGCGTTGTGCCTCAGCTTGCATGATCTGTTCGGTCGACTTGCCTGTGGTGCGCGGCTCAGGCTTGATCTCTAACAGTTCAATCTTGGTTTCGCGCGGCATGCGCTTTGCATACTCATTAAACCCTTGCGTGATCCAGTCCGGCATCTTGTTACCTACCGAAGCGATGATGAGCTTCATGGTGCAGGTCTAATGATGATTACTTCGGTCCGGCCAATTTGGGGCGTGCTGCCTGAGCCTTGCTCCACAGCTCTTCAAGGTTGTAGTACTCACGTATCGCGGGCTGCATGATGTGTACCAGCACTTCGCCCAGATCGACTAGGATCCATTCGCCGCTTTCCTCGCCCTCACGACCGATGATCTCCTCACCTTGCTCTTTGAGCTTAACGACCACGTTGTCCGCCAAGGCCTTGGTCTGACGTTTGGAGTTCGCACTGGCGATGATCATGCGCTCGAACAGCGAGCTTTGTTTGCTGGTATCGATGACGGTGATGTTCACAGCCTTGATTTCTTCCAGCGCCGCGACTACGGCTAGTGTTTTGTCTTCAGTATTTAGCATGATGCGTACAGTTGATGTTGATGAATGTATTCCGCCACCACATTGGGTAACAGATAGCGGATGCTGCGTTGTTCGGCCACACGTGAACGTATTACTGTAGCCGAGATCTCAAGTTTCGGTATGCCCATGACAGCGATGCAGCCGGATGCTTGCTCACGCAAGGTAGTGGCAGCACACAAACGCTGATGGTATAGCGTTTGCAATCTCGCAGGTGCGCTGGAGATACGCTCCTCTATGGTAAAGCCAGGACGATAACCCACCACGATATGTGCCAGTTCCAATAGTTGCTCCCATTCATGCCAGGTATGCAGTTGCAAAAATGCATCACCGCCCATCAGCAATGAGATGGGTTGTTGTGCGCCCAATTCGGCGCGTAACTCACGCAGGGTATCTACGGTGTAACACTTACTTTCTCGCTTCACCTCACGCTCATCCAACACGAAGGAGGCATGATCGGCAATGGCCAGCCTCACCATCGCACTGCGTTGCACTGCCGAGACTTGCGGCTTCTCTCGATGCGGCGGCGTACCCGCAGGGATGAAGCGTATTTCTTGCAAACCCGCCAACTCTAACATCTCTTCAGCCAGACGCAGGTGACCATAATGTATAGGGTCGAACGTCCCGCCTAGGATGCCGATAGCTGGCTGCACGGATTAGCGAATCAGACCGCGAGCAAGCGGATGTCGGATAACACCTTGGCCAAATATGCCGTGAAGCGGGCAGCCAATGCACCATCGATGACCCGATGATCGTATGACAAAGACAAAGGCAACATCAGCCGCGGCACGAATTCACCATCTTTGTAGACTGGCGTCATCTTGGAGCGTGACACACCCAAGATCGCGACTTCAGGCGCATTGATGATAGGCGTAAACGCCGTACCACCAATACCACCCAAACTAGAGATCGAAAAGCAGCCGCCTTGCATATCGGCAGCGGTGATCTTCAACTCGCGCGCCTTAGCTGATATCTCGCCCAATTCTTTGGCCAATTGCACCAAGCCTTTTTTATCCACATCGCGCAATACCGGCACCATCAATCCATTTGGTGTATCGACCGCCACACCGACGTGGTAGTACTGCTTGTAGACCAGATTCTCGCCACTCGCATCCAATGATGCGTTGAATTCCGGGTATTCCTGCAATGCCTTGACCACGGCCTTGAGCAGGAACACCAGAGGTGTAATCTTGATGTTCTGTTTCGCGTATTCAGCACCCAAGTCCTTGCGGAATTTTTCCATTTCGGAGATGTCGGCTTCGTCAAATTGAGTGACATGTGGGATGGTCACCCAGTTGCGATGCAGGTTAGCACCCGAGATCTTTTTGATGCGCGACAACGGCTTGGTCTCGATTGCGCCGAACTTGGCAAAATCGATCACAGGACTCGCCAACACTTGCAGACCGTTACCACCCACTGCGCCGGCAGGAGCAGTCATGGCAAGCTTGACGAAATTCTGCACATCATCTTTGGTGACGCGATTCTTTTCGCCGCTACCGCGCACTTGACTGATATCCACACCCAATTCACGGGCAAAACGGCGTATCGCCGGACTGGCGTGCGCCTTCTCTTTAGACGCTGAGGGCGCTGCGACCGTCTGTGCAACTACGGGTGCAGCAGCAGCTTGCGCTGCCGGTGCCACAGGGGCGGCTGGTGCTACAGCGGGAGCCGCGACTGGCGCCGCCACAGGCGCTGCAGGCTTAGCTGTACCTGCTGCACTTTCCATCGTCAGGATGACCGACCCTCGCGACACCTTGTCACCGACCTTGACCTTCACTTCTTTGACGACACCCGCGTACGGGGAAGGCACATCCATTGCAGCCTTATCAGTCTCTAGTGTTAGCAAAGTATCTTCCGCGGCGATAGTATCGCCCACCTTGACCATCACTTCGATGATGCTCACGTCTTTGTAATCGCCGATATCTGGCACTTCTACTTGTTTGATTTCTGCCACAGTAACTCTCCTGACCTTACACAGTCGTTGGGTTGGGTTTGTCTGGATTGATGTTGTAGAGCTTGATCGCACGACTCACTTCGGATGCCGCGATAGTGCCCTCATCTGCCAATGCCTTCAATGCCGCCACTGCGATGTAATTACGATCCACTTCAAAGAACTCACGCAAATGTTTGCGGGTATCCGAACGACCGAAGCCATCTGTACCCAACACTGTGAAGCGATTAGGCAGGAAGCCGCGGATTTGGTCAGCGAAGGCGCGCATGTAGTCGGTAGAAGCAATCACCGGGCCATTACGTTTCGCCATGCACTGTTCCACGTAGCTTGCGCGTGGCTTAGCCTCAGGATGCAGCATGTTCCAACGTTCGCAATCTAGGCCTTCACGACGCAATTCAGTGAAGCTGGTGACGCTCCAAATATCTGCTGATACGCCGAAGTCCTTCTCCAACAACTCTGCCGCCGCAATGGATTCGCGCAAGATAGTGCCGCTGCCCATCAGTTGTACTTTGGCCTTGCTCTTGGTCGCTTTACCTTCGCTCAACAGATACATACCCTTGACGATGCCTGCTTCGGCACCCTTAGGCATCGCTGGATGAGTGTAGTTCTCGTTCATCACAGTGAGGTAATAGAACACGTCTTCTTGGTTCACATACATACGGCGCAAACCGTCTTGCAAGATAACTGCAAGCTCATAAGCGAAGGTCGGATCATATGACACACAATTCGGTACAGTTGCCGCGATCAGATGACTATGGCCATCTTCATGCTGCAAACCTTCACCGTTCAGCGTGGTGCGTCCTGCCGTACCGCCGACCAAAAAGCCGCGTGCGCGCATGTCGCCAGCTGCCCAGATCAAGTCGCCAATACGCTGAAAACCGAACATGGAGTAGAAAATATAGAACGGCAGCATCGCCACGCCGTGGTTGGCGTATGAAGTCGCAGCCGCGATCCAGTCCGCCATACCGCCCGCCTCATTGATACCTTCCTGCAAAATCTGACCGTTCTGATCTTCCTTGTAGAACATCAACTGGTCGGCATCTTGTGGCGTATATAACTGACCGACCTGAGAGAAAATACCCAATTGACGGAACATACCTTCCATACCGAAGGTACGTGATTCATCTGGCACGATAGGTACGATTTGCTTACCGATCTGTTTGTCTTTGACCAAAATACCCAGCAGGCGCACAAAGGCCATGGTGGTGGAGATTTCACGCTCTTCGGTGCTCTTCAAGAGCGCATCGAAAGCAGCCAATTCTGGCACTTGCAATGGTGTGGTGAGCGGTTTGCGTGCTGGGATCGCGCCCATCACCCCACTGCGCTCAGCCAGATATTTAGCTTCCAAGCTGTCTGCAGGTGGGCGATAGAAATTCAAGGTCGCAACTTGCTCATCATTCAATGGAATATTGAAGCGATCTCGGAATTTGAGCAGCACCTCAGAGGCCATCTTTTTCTGTTGGTGGGTGATGTTCTGCCCCTCACCCGCCTCACCCATACCGTAACCCTTAACCGTCTTGGCTAAGATCACAGTAGGTTGACCAGTGTGCTTGGACGCCGCCGAATACGCAGCGAATACCTTGTGCGGGTCATGTCCACCACGATTTAGACGCCAGATCTCGGCATCCGACATGTCGGCGACCATTTCCAGTAGTTCAGGGTATTTGCCGAAGAAATGTTCGCGTACATACGCGCCATTTTTAGACTTGTAAGTTTGGTACTCACCATCCACCACTTCTTGCATACGTTTTTGCAGCAAGCCTTTGGTGTCTTTGGCGAACAAGCGATCCCACTGACCGCCCCACACCACTTTGATAACGTTCCAACCTGCACCACGGAACACGCCTTCCAATTCTTGGATGATTTTGCCGTTGCCGCGTACCGGACCGTCTAGGCGCTGCAAGTTGCAGTTGATGACAAAGATCAGGTTGTCGAGCTTCTCGCGACCCGCCATAGACACTGCGCCCAAGGATTCCGGCTCATCGGTCTCACCGTCACCCAGGTAGGCCCACACTTTACGACCGGCAGTTTTAGCCATGCCGCGATGTTCCAAATAGCGCATGAAACGTGCTTGATAAATCGCCATCAATGGGCCTAAGCCCATAGAAACAGTAGGGAACTGCCAGAAATCCGGCATCAACCAAGGGTGGGGATAAGAGGATAGGCCGTCGCCATGAGCCTCCTGACGGAATTTGTACATCTGCTCTTCGCTGATGCGACCTTCCAAGAATGCACGCGCATACACACCCGGTGAAGAGTGACCTTGGAAGTAAATCAAGTCGCCACCGTGGGTGTCGGTCTTGCCATGGAAGAAGTGGTTAAATCCCACGTCATATAGAGTCGCCGCAGACGCAAAACTAGCGATATGACCGCCCAACTCAGAAGACTCTCTATTCGCATTCAGTACCAATGCCATCGCGTTCCAGCGCATCAGTGCGCGGATACGGTGTTCTAGATCGTGGTTGCCAGAAGAACGTTGCTCATCGCCCACCGAGATGGTGTTGCAATAAGGCGTGGTGGCACTGAAGGGCACACCGGCGCCAGATGCACGCGCCTTATCTATCAGTTGCGCCAACAAAAAATGAACGCGTTCTGCGCCCTCATTTTCCAGCACGGATTCCAGTGCATCCAACCACTCTTGTGTCTCTTGTGGATCGTAATCAGGTAATGTTCCCATTTCTACTCTCTCTTCGTTCTAATGTTATCTTTGGTGCTTACACCCGCACGAATCTCATGCTTACATGAGGTTCGGGGAAAGCCGAATCTCTATCTAGGTTTGCACGCTATGATCTCTCGCTCGGTGACTACCCATTCGACTCTTCTGTCGGTCGATTCTTCCGGGATATCCTGAACCACTTGCAGCGCATACGCAGCAGCGACCAAAACAGGTTGATGCCCCATGCGCGCCAGCAGTTTGTCGTAATAACCACCGCCGTAGCCCAGTCTCGCACCGCTTCGGGTGTATGCCACCCCCGGCAAGAGCGCGAATTCTACCTCATTTAAGTCAGAAAGCCGTTCGCAGCGTTCCGGCACCGGCTCCATGATGCCCCAAGCGCCCGGCGCCAACTGCAACACAGGGTCGTCGACTCGGTATAGCTCCAACTCATTGCTCACCTTATCCACCCTAGGCAACAGCACGATCTTAGCGTCCGCTAGCGCATGCCTCACGAATAAGCTGCTATTAAACTCGGAACCGAAATTCATATAAGCCAACACGACTTGCGCATTGCTATATGCAGACAAGGTGGTGAGGCGCTCGGTGATAATGCGACTGATATCCAAGCGCTCCCCTTCCAGCAAAACATCACGCTTCGCCAGCACTTGCTGACGGAGCGCTTTCTTCTGGGCAGTGATGTTTATGTCCATAGGCACTCAGCCCAAGAACAATCGGTACGCTGGATTGGCGCTTTCGTCCCAGTAGGGATAACCCAGCGTATCCAAAAAGTTCTTGAGCGCTTTTTTGTCATGGTGCGGCACTTGCATACCGACCAACACACGACCGTAATCCGCGCCGTGGTTACGATAGTGAAACAAGGAGATGTTCCAGTTGTGGTTCATGCTATTGAGGAAATTCATCAATGCGCCCGGACGCTCAGGGAACTCGAAGCGGAACATGATCTCGTCCTTAGCATCTGGCGCATGGCCGCCGACCAGATGACGCAGATGCAACTTGGCCATCTCGTTATCGGTAAGGTCTAGGGTATTGAGCTTATTCTTTGCCAAGGTCGCGACCAGCTTGGCGGTCTCGCTCTGATCTTTGACCTGCACACCGACGAACACTTGCGCCGCCTTGGGGTCTGCGTAGCGATAATTGAACTCGGTAATATTGCGATTACCCAGCAAAGAGCAGAACTTGCGGAAGCTACCGGGTGTCTCGGGTATGGTCACGGCGAGGATGGCTTCACGCTTCTCACCAATCTCGGCGCGCTCAGCAACGAAGCGCAAACGGTCGAAATTCATGTTCGCACCACAAGCGATGGGGATTAGGGTTTCTCCCTTGAGCTTCTCGCGTTGCGCATATTGTTTGGCACCCGCCACCGCTAAAGCCCCTGCTGGCTCTAGGATAGAGCGTGTGTCCTGGAACACGTCTTTGATTGCGGCACAGACCGCATCGGTATCGACCAAGATGACTTCATCCACATATTTTCTGCAAACACGGAAAGTCTCTTCACCCACCAACTTCACCGCCGTACCATCGGAAAATAAACCCACATCATGCAAGGTGACGCGCCGCTTTGCTTTGAGCGAGCGGTACATGGCGTCGGAATCGGTGGTCTGCACACCGATGACTTTGATATCGGGGCGCACTTCTTTGACATAAGCCGCCACGCCTGAGATCAGCCCGCCTCCGCCGATGGCGCAGAAGATGGCATGGATAGGCTGAGTATGTTGGCGCAGGATTTCCATACCTATCGTGCCTTGACCGGCGATGACATCGGGGTCATCGAAAGGATGGACGAAAGTGAGCTTGAGCTTCTTCTCTAATACCAATGCGTGTGCATAAGCATCACTATAACTACTACCGTGCAACACAATCTCAACAGCGCCCTGACCAAAGTGTTTGACCGCATCTATCTTCACAATGGGTGTGGTGGTCGGCATCACGATGACGGCCTTGCAGCCCAGCTTGGCGGCAGACAGCGCCACCCCTTGCGCATGATTGCCCGCTGAAGCGGCAATCACGCCGCGCTTGAGCAACTCAGGCGAGAGTTGCGCCATCTTGTTGTAAGCGCCACGCAACTTAAAAGAGAACACAGGTTGCATATCCTCACGCTTGAACAAAACCTTATTGCCGATGCGGGCAGAAAGATTGGGCGCTAATTCCAGCGGCGTTTCGATAGCCACGTCATAGACGCGAGCATTGAGGATGCGTTTAAGGTAAGTCTTCATATCAGCAGGTCTAAAATTTGAGCGCGAAGATTAGCATAAATACGCGCTTTATCCCTTGCGACAACAAGCAAAATCGGTTCAAATGCAGCGCATGGAAAAACTCGAACAACATGGCATCGTGGTACAAACGAAGGTGAATTTTCTGCCCGAGCAGTCAGATGAAGCCAGCGACCGTTTCGTATTCTCCTACACCATCACCATTAGCAATCTCGGCGAACATGCCGCCAAACTAATCAGCCGCCATTGGATCATCACCGACGCCTATAACCATGTACAGGAAGTTCGTGGTCAGGGCGTGGTCGGCGAACAGCCCTTACTCAAACCGAAGCAGAGTTTTGAATATACCAGCGGTACGGTATTGGCCACCCAGGTCGGCACCATGCGCGGCAGCTACCTATTCCAATCAGCTGACGGCTCCGAATTTACCGCCGAGATCGCACAGTTCATATTAAGTGTCCCCCGTGTATTGCATTAAATCCTTAGCTAAATCCGTCGCGCCCTTGATGGCGATACTTCTTGTTGCGTGCAACACAACCCACAAGAGTGCCATCCCGCCGATAGTCGCCCCAACAGTAACGCTGCCGACCGCGCCTTACACTGCCAGCAACTGGGGGCAGCTGCCAGACTGGTCCAGCACCGACCTTACGCCCAGCTATAGCGCTTTGATGCAAAGTTGCCATGCACTGAGATTTCGTGCGGCATGGCAAAACCTGTGCACCCAAGCCGAGCTATTGGGACAAGCTGACAATATCGTGCTGCATCAATTCTTCGAAGCCGAATTCTCGCCTTATCAGGTGTACAACCCCGACGGTAGCAATCAGGGACTCATCACCGGCTACTACGAGCCCAAGATCAACGGCAGCCGCAACAAGACCGCCCGCTTCCATTTTCCTTTGTATGGCGTGCCTGACGATCTACTCACCATTGATCTAGGGGATATCTACCCGCAGTTCAAAGGCATGCGGTTGCGCGGCCGCCTAGATGGCAAGCGCGTCATCCCTTACTACAATCGTGCCGAGATCGATCAGGGCAAAGCACCACTACAAAAGCACGTGTTGTTCTGGGTGGATGATGCAGTGGAATTATTCTTCCTACAGATACAAGGTTCGGGTCGGGTCAGCCTGCCAGATGGCAGCAGCGTCAAGGTCGGTTACGCGGAGCAGAACGGTCAACCCTATGCATCCATAGGCAAAAAACTGATCGAGATGGGCGAGCTTAAACTTGAGCAAGCCTCCATGCAGGGCATCAAGCAGTGGGGGGTAGATCATCCAGATCGCTTGCCCAGTTTGCTGGCGGCCAACCCCAGCTATGTATTCTTCCGCGAATTACCGAATCAGGATGCCGCGCCGCTGGGTGCACTGGGCGTGCCACTGACCGAGGCCTACAGTATTGCGGTCGATCCCCGCACCATCCCACTAGGTTCACCGGTATTTTTGTCTACCACTTATCCCAATACCGATGCCCCCTTAAATCGCCTGATGCTTGCCCAAGATACGGGTGGCGCGATTAAGGGTGCCGTAAGGGCTGATTTCTTCTGGGGCTTTGGTGAGGACGCTGCCCTACAAGCAGGGCGCATGAAGCAGAGTGGGCAGCTGTGGGTACTCTTCCCCAAGGGTGCGGAGCCCGCTGCTGACAAGACAAATACAGCATTGAATAAATAAACGCTAGCGTGCCTAGCCGAGAATGCTGACCTGATTACGCCCCATCCCTTTGGCCTGATACAAAGCATCATCGGCCAATTTCACTAAAGTTGCTGAAGTTGTGTCCCGCTTGGGAATGCGAGAAACTCCACCAATACTGATGGTCACGACACCGTGAGGTGAATCTTGATGCGGGATACCCTCCGCCCGCACGCTGTCACATAGCTGCTGTGCAAACTGCAGTAATTCTGCCTCTTGCATGCCTACCGTCACGACAGCAAATTCCTCACCACCGTAGCGCCCCACCGCATCACTTGGCCGTTTGCAGGCATCAGCGATGGTGCCACCAACCGAGATGAGACAGTCGTCACCCGCTTGATGCCCATATCGGTCGTTGTATCGCTTGAAGTAGTCGAGATCTATCATCAATACGGACAGTGGTGCTTTAGTGCGCTGTGCCACTGAAAATAAAGCGTGTAATTGCTCATCGAAATAACGACGATTACCCACACCCGTCAGCCCATCTACCATTGCCAATACATTCAGTTGTTGATTGGACTTCTGCAATTCAAGCTTGGAGGAACGTAGATGTTTGAGCATATCGACACGTGCAGTAACATCTTTGAGTACGCCTATAAAATGCGTAACCATGCCAACTGCATCCTTGACTGGAGAGATATTGAACTCATTCCAAAACAAGGTACCGTCTTTGCGAAAGTTTTGCAGTATCACGATACAGTGCTCACCATGGGCAATCGCCTCGCGTAATACTTGCACTGCGGGTTGATCGGCTTGCTTGCCCTGCAGAAAACGACAATTCCGACCTAAAACTTCAGCTGCGCTATAACCCGTCATCTTCTCGAAACCAGCATTCACATAGATCAACGGCATATCTGCAGCCAGCGCATCCGCAATCACAATCCCATCTAGGGACTGATCGACCGCCAGCGCCAGTAAACTATGAGGAATATTGGCGGCGGTCGTCATGGCCTATTTCTTAAGCGTCTCGCTTAGCTTCTTATCCAAAGCGTCTGCAGGCATATAGCCTGGATTCTGTACCCCGTCCGCAAAGATTAGATTGGGCGTACCGTTCACGCGCAACTTCTTACCTAGAGCTAATACTTTGTCTGTATCGGTCTTACATGTCGCAGTGGCTGGCGTCTTCCCGTCCAGCATCAAAGCATCCCAAGTCTTTGCAGGATCTTTGGCGCAATGAATGTTGCGCACCATCACATCCGAGCCTTGGAAGATAGGATAGAGAAAAATATACAAGGTCACATCGTTGACCTTGCTCAACTCTTTTTCCAGCTTTCTGCAATAACCGCAGTTTGGATCGCTGAAATAAGCCATCTTGCGCTTACCGTTACCCTTCACCTTTTTAATCGCCAGATTAAGCGGCAACTTATCGAAATCAATCGCGAACAATTCCTGGCTACGCTTTTCGGTGACATTAGTCCCAGAGCCCATATCGATCACGCTGCCATCGAAAAGATATGACCCAGTCTCATCGGTATACATAATCTG
>JBBQKX010000058.1:0-12618 GCA_038327315.1 Burkholderiales bacterium
TTGTCCAATACGGCTTTGACGATGTTGGGATTACGCATCGCTTCTTCTTCGTGGATGGCATGGCAGGCGGTCGCGATGGCACATTCGGGATGTTGATGCAGATGCGTAGCAACGGCACGTATCAGCGCAGGCGGTATCAGCGGTTCATCACCTTGTACATTGACGACGATGGTGTCATCGCTCCAGCCACGTGCTTGCACGACTTCCGCGATGCGATCCGTGCCACTGTTATGGTCGGCGCGCGTCATACAGGCTTGGAAGCCCTGTATGTCTGCGATTTCCATGATGGGTTGATGATCGGTAGCGATCACGATCTCATCCGCACCACTTAGCGCTGCCTGCTCGGCGACGCGTATTACCATGGGCTTGCCGCCTATATCTAACAGCGGTTTGCCGGGTAATCGGGTGGACGCAAAACGCGCTGGGATGACGACGTGGAAGGCGGACATCTAGAGTTTTTCGACTTCTTCGGCAGAGAGTTTACGAGCCTCGTCGACCAGCATCACGGGGATGCCATCGGCGATCTTGAATGCCAGACGGTCTGCTTTGCAGATCAATTCTTGCGCGGACTTCTGGTAGACCAGAGGGGATTTGCACAAGGGGCAAACTAAAATTTCAAGCAGTTTTGCATCCATGGTTTTGCATCTTTCGCAGTATGAGGGCTATGAGCGCGGGGTCTATCTGCGCATCGACACGCAGCACCCAGTATCGGGCATCCGCAAAGGTCGCGCATTTTACCGCATCTTTTTCTGTGAGGAGTAGTGCATCGCATGCTGCGTAGTCGAGTTCGGCTGCGGTATACGCATGATGGTCGGGATAGGGGTGGTTAACACAATCTAATCCCAAGGTGCGCAGCGCATCGAAGTAACGCTGTGGATTACCTATGCCAGCGACGGCATGGCAACGCAGACCTTGCAGTTCCTGTGCTGTGACGGTGCGTGTGGGATCTAATAAATTGTAGAAGCGTGACCCTGTAAGTTGCATAGCGTACTCGCCGTTTAGTGCCGTGCCGCCATTCACGACCACCGCATCCACGCTGTTTAAGCGCGAGACCGATTCACGCAAGGGGCCTGCTGGGAGTAGCTGTTGGTTACCGAAACGGCGTATGCCATCGACCACAAGCAACTCGACATCGCGTTGCAAACGGTAATGTTGCAACCCATCGTCGCTGAGTATCACATCGCACTCTGGATGCGCTTGCAATGCGGCGATTGCGGTGGCGACTCGGTCGCGGCCTATCCACACCGGACATATGCCGCGTCTGGCCATCAACAAGGGCTCGTCGCCACAACTGACCGCACTCGCGTTGCTATCGACTGCCAGAGATCCACTGGCAGTGCCACCATAACCACGACTGATGATGAGGGGGTGCTTGCCGTGTTTGATGAGTTGCTCTGCGAGCGCTAGGGAGAGGGGTGTCTTGCCGGTGCCGCCGACGCTGATGTTACCTACGATGATCACTGGGACTGGCAAATGGTAACTGGTGAGTATGCCTAATCGATACAGTGTGCGCCGGCTCGCCGCGAGCACGGCGAACAATACACTCAAGGGCCACAGGATCAGGTGCAGCGGGGTGATGCGATACCAGTGGTATTGCAGCCCCTGCATACTACTTAGACTGATTCTGCGTGGTGAAAGTGATGCGCGCGTAACCGGCCAGACGTGCCGCTTCCATGATGTTCACCACGGATTGATGCGTTGCTTTGGCATCGGCATTGATGATGATGGTCGGGTCTGTCTGTTTGCCTGCAGCCTGCTTCAGAGAATCAGACAAGGCATTGATGCTGCTGTAGTGGACACCCTTGCCATTGATGGCATAGTTGGCGGAGGCATCTACGGCGACACTTAACGGTTGGGCTGTAGAGGTGCTCGACTCGCCACCCGCTTGCGGCAGATTAATCTGCAGTTCGGAATATTTAGCATAGCTGGTCGTGACCATCATGAAAATGAGGATCACCAGCAGCACGTCTATCATGGGGATCAGATTGATCTCCGGTTCTTCGCGATTTCGACCACGTTGAAAGTTCATAGTTGATTTCAACCCTTGCGTTGACCGTGGACGATCTCAACTAGTTTGATCGCTTGTTGTTCCATCTCTATGGTCAGACTGTCCACTTTGGCGCGGAAGTGCCTGTAAAAGATCATGCTGGGGATTGCGACGATCAGACCGAAAGCGGTGTTGTACAAGGCGATGGAGATACCGTGTGCCAAGATCGCTGGGCTGTTACCCGCTGCATTCTGTGAACCGAAGATCTCTATCATGCCGACCACAGTACCGAATAGACCTAGCAGCGGGCTGATAGAAGCGATGGTGCCCAAGGGGGTGAGGAAACGTTCGAGTTCATGAGCCGCCGCGCGTCCGGCTTCTTCTATAGACTCTTTCATTACATCTTGGGGGCTCTTGATGTTTTTCAAACCTGCCGCAAAGATTCGTCCTAGCGGGGAGTTGTCGGACAGCTTGCTGAGCATGCCATCGCTGACACCGCGTTGTTTGAGTTCTTTCACGACTTCGTTCAACAAGGCCGCTGGAGCGATCTTGTTGCTGCGCAAGAATATTAGGCGGTCTGCGATCAGACCGACAGCGACTACAGATGCGAATATCAAAAACCAGATCGGCCAGCCGGCCGCTTCAACGATTGCAAACAAGATGATTCTCCAAAAGGCGAAAATTGTGTGTAGACCAGACTAAGTCGTTTAAGCTGACGGTCTGAGAATTTCAGGGGCGCAACTGTAGCGTGTCACATTCAGTTGGGCAACCGTTCTAAGTTTTTTCTTCACAAAGTTGGCATAACTTGATAGCAAATAAACAGTATTTCCGTTTATGCACAATATCTGTGGATAACTTTGTGGATTATAGTATGTGTAGTTGTTACAACTAGATGTCAGGTAAGGATTTTTCTTAGACTGCTTAAATTTTATTAATTGAAAATACATAATAAAAACATAACGATAGCGTAAGTTGTTGTTTTATTGATTCACCGATGGTGGATAAGGCCCGTAGTTACTGGATTTGTGGATTATTTTAGAATGTCAATATGTCTTTCGACCTAATTTTTCAAGAAAAGAATCGCGTTTTACGCGTCTCTGAACTTAACCTTGCAATCAAACAGTTAATCGAGAACCATGTTCCGTTGCTGTGGGTGCGCGGCGAAATTTCAAATTTAGTGAAGGCGGCTTCCGGTCATTGTTACTTCTCTCTCAAAGATGAGCAGGCCCAAGTGCGTTGTGTGATGTTTCGTCACAAACATCAATTACTGACACGACCTATCAGCAATGGTCAATTAGTCGAAGTGTTAGCTATCGCTTCTTTGTATGAGCAGCGTGGCGACTTCCAGTTGACGGTGGAACAGATGCGCCCTGCGGGTCTAGGTGTGCTGTATGAACAATTCGAGCAGCTCAAGCAGTTGCTTGCCGCCGAGGGTCTGTTTTCACCAGAACGTAAACGCGCTTTGCCGCGCTATCCGCGCCGCATCGGCATTATCACTTCACTGCAGGCGGCTGCGCTGCGCGATGTATTGACTACTTTGCGTACACGCTTACCCAGCGTGCCGGTGATTTTGTATCCCACGCCAGTGCAGGGGCAGGGTAGTGGCGAGAAGATCGCTGCTGCAATCTTGACTGCCAATCAAAGGGCTGAATGCGATGTGCTCATCTTGTGCAGAGGCGGTGGCAGCATAGAGGACTTATGGGCGTTCAATGAAGAGGTGGTGGCGCGGGCCATCGCCGCCAGCGCACTACCTATCGTCAGTGGAGTGGGGCATGAGACAGATTTCACTATCGCCGACTTCGTTGCGGATGAACGCGCTCCCACGCCTACCGCTGCAGCACAGCGCGTCGTGCCAGACAGGCATGCGCTGCGTGATGGCTTAGGAGATGCTGCACTGCATTTACGCAGGGCGATGCGTAATCGCATGCATAACGCTATGCAGACACTGGATTATCTGCAAAGGCGCTTGGTGCATCCCGCTCAGCAGCTGCAACGCAAGGCGCAAGATCTGCAGCGTTTGCGTCAAGGTATGCGGCGCGCTTATATGCATGGCACACAATTGCAAGACCTGCGTTGGCAGGCCCTGTTGCAGCGTTTGAGTGCGACTCGCGCGGTGTTTCAAACCCAGCAGCAGCGCCATACTAGTCTTCAGCAACGGATGCAGACCGCGATGCGCGAGGTTATAAAGCAACAAAACCTGCGTGTGGCGCAAGCTACACAGAATCTGGATATGCTAGATCCTCAACAAGTATTGGCGCGGGGCTATAGCTTGGTAAGGGATGCTCAAGGTAATGTGGTTTCTGACCCGCATTTGCTGGCTATAGGTGAAGACATGCATATCACCTTCGCTAAGGGCTGGGCTCATGCCGAGTTGAAGGAGAAGGGCTATACCAGTTAAAATCCGCACCCTGCAGCACTCAACTACACTAGGCGATACGCCAGAAATGAATGCATGAAACTTTGCCTAGCTTGCCAAAAGACCTACCCCACGTCAGATAGCCTATGTCCTGCCTGTGGGCGTGTGCCCGCTCAACGCGACGAATTTACGGCCTATGCGCCGGAACTCGCGGCCCAGAATGACGGTTTCAATCCCGAGCTTTTTGAGCGTTACGCCAAAGTGGAAGCGGGGCATTTTTGGTTCGTAGGGCGCAATAAGATCCTGCGTGAGCGCATGACACGTTATTTTCCCCAGCCAAAAAACATCTTGGAAATTGGGTGCGGTACAGGCTTTGTTCTGAATAACACCCGGCAGCTATTTCCTAATGCACAGCTAAGCGGTAGCGATATTTTTACCGAAGGTTTGGGCTATGCGAAACAACGCGTGCCAAGTGCTAACTTGTTCCAGATGGATGCCTGCCATATTCCGTTTCGTGCAGAGTTTGACATGATAGGTGCCTTTGATGTGCTGGAGCATATTGAGGATGATGAGGGGGCATTGCGCGAGATCTATCAGGCATGTCAGGCGGGGGGCGGGGTGATTTTTACCGTGCCACAGCATCGTTGGCTGTGGAGTAGCACCGACGATTATGCGCATCACAAACGCCGCTATACTCGTAGTGAACTGGTAGATAAAGCACAGCGCGCAGGATTTAAAGTTGAATATGTCAGTTCCTTTATCTCGCTGTTATTGCCAGCCATGATGGCATCCCGTGTGATGCAGAAGTCAGATCAAGCTGAAGACCGGATGGATGCTGGCTTCAAGATAGGTAAGTTGACTAACACCGTATTGGGCTGGGTTATGAATGTGGAAAGTTGGCTGATCGCCAAGCAGATATCCTTTCCGGTCGGCGGCTCGCTGCTGTTAGTGGCAAGAAAGCCTGCCCATGTTTGATCGCCTGAGTAGTAGACAGATATGGCTGATGCTGATCGCCTTCGCGGTGATTTGGTTCGCCAATCTTGAATATCGGACACTAGTCAAACCTGACGAAGGCCGTTATGCGGAGATTCCGCGCGAGATGGTTCATAGTGGTGATTGGGTCACCCCGCGTTTGAACGAACTCAAGTACTTCGAGAAGCCCCCTCTACAATACTGGGCCACTGCGGTCGCTTATGAGGTGTTTGGTGAACATCAATGGACTTCGCGTTTGTGGACTGGGTTGACCGGATTTGCTGGTGTACTCCTAGTCTGGTTTGCGGGTATGCGTATGTTTGGTCGCGAAGCGGCAGGATACGCTGCGGTGATTTTGGGCAGTAGTTTGTTGTATGTCTTCATGGCGCACATCAACACTTTGGATATGGGCGTGACCTTCTTCATTTCCTTAGGTGTATTCGCCATGATGTTGGCGCAGAGCGAGCGGGAGAAGCACAAGCAGCGCAATTGGATGCTGGTCGCTTGGGTAGCGATGGCACTGGCGGTGTTGAGTAAGGGGCTGATGGGTTTGGTCCTGCCAGGTACTGCCTTGTTCATCTATTGCATCGTTCAGCGCGACCTCGGCCCGCTCAAGCGTATGCATTGGCTCAGCAGTCTAGGGATATTCTTCCTCATTGTCTCGCCTTGGTTCTATCTGGTGATGCAGGCTAATCCAGAGTTCTTTGATCGTTTCTTCATCTACGAGCATTACACACGCTTCACCACTAAGGATCTAGGGCGTTATCAGCCTTGGTATTACTTCGTGCCTATCCTATTAGCAGGCGCATTGCCTTGGACGGTGTTGATGTTGGATAGCGCCATACGTGCTTGGAGGAGTGGCGCGCACTTGGGCAAGGAATTTAGCCATGAGCGTTTCCTGCTGATATGGGCAGTATTCATCTACGTGTTCTTTTCTATCTCGGGTTCTAAGTTGCCGTCCTATCTATTACCGATGTTCCCACCTTTGGCGTTATTGATGGGCATAAGGCTTACCCAGATGCGCGAACGCGTGCTGATGTGGCAACTCGTGCCAGTCATTCCCATCTTGCTGGTGTTGATCGGTGTCGTGTTAAATGTGAGTCGTTTCGCTGATACTCCTTTGCAAGCGGAGCTCTATCCACAATATGCGGTGTGGTTGATCGTGGGCTTAGGCACACTGTTGTTGGGGGTGATAGCCGCAATTTGGTTGCTTAAATGCAAACACAAATTGTCTGCAGTGATTTTGCTGTCTTTTTGCTCTTTGATGTGCGCACAAGTTACGCTATCGGGATATAACACCATTGCCTTTGAGCGTTCGGCCAAGCACGTTGCTGAAGCAATCAAAGACCAAGTAACACCAGATATCCCGTTTTACTCGATCTTTGATTACGAGCAGACTTTACCGTTCTATCTAAAACATACCTTCATCTTGGTGCAATTCGAGGATGAAATGGCTTTCGGCATCCAGCAGGAACCTCAGAAGGCTATCGCTAATTTTGCCGATTTTGCACCCGCGTGGCGCGATCAACCTAAAGCATTGGCTATCATTCCAGCCCAATTCTTCTTTCATCTACAAAATCTGGGGATAGAAATGACCGAGATATATCGTGATCGTCAATACGTCGTGGTGAAGAAACCATGAGCTTCTCTAGTTTTATGTTGGTCATTACAGGCGTGCTGCTTAATGTGGCCGCACAGTTGCTGATTAAGACCGGTACCAATGCCGTTGGTCATTTCGAATTCAGCCGTGAGAACATCCTGCCCATAGGCTGGCGTTTGGCTACCGAGCCACACATCATTGGGGCTTTGACCTGTTATGTGTTCGGCGTGGTGGTATGGGTGCTGGCTTTGTCGCGTGTGCAAGTCAGTATTGCTTACCCGATGTTATCCATGGGGATGGTGCTGAACGCGATTGCTGCTTGGTATCTGTTCAGCGAACCATTGAATGCAACTAAATTCATCGGCATGGGGGTGATCATCCTCGGTGTCGTTATCATATCGAGAGCTTAAATGTCTAATACTTTCCTGCCTTTTTCCAAGCCCACTATAGATGAGGCCACTATCGCCAGTGTGGGCGAAGTGTTGCGTTCCGGATGGATCACCAGCGGACCCAAAGTGGCCGAGTTTGAGAAGCAACTGTCGACCTATTTTGGTGGTCGTCCAGTGCGTACTTTTAACTCTGGTACGTGCACTATGGAGATTGCGTTACGTATCGCTGGTATAGGTGAGGGCGATGAAGTTATCACCACGCCCATCTCTTGGGTAGCGACCTCTAACGTCATTCTAGAAGTCGGGGCGACACCGGTGTTCGCCGATATTGATCCAGTCACCCGCAACATCGATCTGGATAAGCTGGAAGCCGCTATCACACCACGCACCCGCGCCATCATTCCAGTCTATCTGGCTGGCAAACCATTGGATATGGATAGGCTTTATGCTATCGCGGCCAAGCACAAGTTGCGTGTCGTAGAAGATGCCGCACAGGCTTTGGGCTCCAGTTGGAAAGGCAAACCCATAGGCTCGTTCGGTGACTTCGTTTCTTTCAGTTTTCAAGCCAATAAGAACATCACCACCTCAGAGGGCGGCTGTCTGGTATTAAACAACGAAGCTGAGGCAGTAATTGCAGAGAAATATCGTCTACAAGGAGTGTCGCGTAGCGGTTGGGATGGTATAGACGTGGACGTATTGGGTGGCAAATACAATATGACCGACATTGCGGCAGCTATAGGTTTGGGACAATTCGCCCATCTGCAGGACATCACTGCACACAGACGTAAATTGGCTAAACGTTATTTTGATACCTTAGGTAAAGATTTTGAGTCACGCACTGGCGCTATCCTGCCACCAGCCGATTTCACCGATACCAACTGGCATCTGTTCCAGTTAGAACTACCCGCACGTATAAGCAGACCTGAGTTTATGGCACGTATGAAGGAGCACGACGTGGGCGTAGGTTTCCATTACGCACCTATCCACCTGTTCAGTATGTACAAGGCCTTGGGTTTCAAAGAGGGAATGTTCCCAATCTCTGAGCGCATCGGCAAGCAGATTGTTTCATTGCCGATGTTCTATTCTTTGACTGAGAAAGATGTGGTGCGTGTCTGTGCGGCTTTGGAAAAAGTGCTGGCTTAATCCAAGGAGTGCACAGGGATATGCTTGTTGGCTGTCTGTAGTTTCTTGAACAAGGCCAGCAACAAGGCTTTGTCTAAGAACATTCGGGTAGAGATTGAGATCGCCTCTATATCCATAGGACCCATCTCCAGTGCCAATACTTCGCCATCGGCTAAGACAGCTGCGGAGCGAGCAGGAGCCTCTTTGGTGAAGAAGGCACTTTCACCTAGACATTCACCACTCAGGACATGACCGACCTTCTTGTGGTCAAAATAGGCATTTGCAGCGCCATAGATTAATACATAGAAGGGGCGGATCATATCGTGCTCGGTGATGATTTTTTCCTTGTCGCCGAATTTCACCAGATGTGAATGATCTGCAATCTCTGCTAGGTACTCGCTGGGCACAGGGTCGAAGAATGAGCACTCGCGTATCTTTTGGAAGCGCTCGCTGGAGGCCGCGTCTAGTTGCTTGGTAAAGTTGTCCAAGCTGCTCAAAATATCGTCGTTGATCTTGTCTAAATCGTCCATTTATATGGCTCCCCTTGGTGATTCATCCATGCACCCCAGCTGCTATACAGGTGGGCGCGATACATTTTTGTGGTGAGTATATATTATCCTTAAGCCTTATAGGTATGGGAAAAGCGCTGTATTTGTTTGGAATTTCACGGAGATAGCCCCACAAAATTTTGTTAAACCCTTCCGCTCGGCTAGAATGCCGACCCTATGAATACAGTACAACTCTCAGTCATCATTCCGGTCTATAACGAAGAGCAAGGTTTGCAATCCTTGTTCGACCGTTTGTATCCCGCTCTGGATAAACTTAACATCAGCTACGAAATCGTGTTTATCAACGATGGTAGTCGTGATCGTTCGCCCGCGCTTTTGCGTGAGCAATTCCAACTGCGTCCGGATGTGACCCGCGTCATTTTGTTCAATGGCAACTTTGGGCAGCATATGGCCATCATGGCAGGTTTCGAGCATTGCCGTGGTCAGCGCATAGTGACGTTGGATGCGGACCTTCAGAATCCGCCTGAAGATACGCATTTGCTGCTTGCTAAGATGGATGAGGGGCACGATTACGTGGGCTCTATCCGTCGTCAACGCAATGACAGTATGTGGCGTCACGTGGCGTCACGCGCGATGAATGGACTGCGCGAAAAGATTACTCGTATCAAGATGACCGATCAGGGCTGCATGTTCCGCGCCTACGATAGACGCATCATTGATGCAATCAATAGCTGTAAAGAAGTCAGCACCTTCATCCCCGCATTGGCCTATAGCTTCGCAAAGAATCCTGCCGAAGTTGTGGTCGGGCATGAAGAGCGTGCGGCAGGGGAGTCTAAGTATTCGATGTATAGCTTGGTTCGTTTGAACTTCGATTTGATGACCAGCTTTTCGCTGGTGCCGCTACAGATGTTCTCAATGATGGGGATGTTGATATCGTTGTTCTCGGGTTTCTTCTTCATCTTTTTGGTTGTGCGTCGACTAATCATCGGGCCAGAAGCGGAAGGATTGTTCACGCTGTTCGCATTAGTGTTCTTCATGATAGGCATCACGTTGTTCGGTATCGGCTTGCTCGGTGAGTACATCGGCCGCATCTATCAGCAAGTACGACACAGACCGCGTTACCTGCTGGAAGCCGTTTTGGAAAAAGCAGAATGAGTCGTGCTGTCGTCTTCGCGTACCACAATGTAGGTGTACGTTGCCTGTCTGTGCTGCTCGCACACGGCGTGGATGTCGCTTTGGTGGTCACGCATCAGGACAATCCGAAAGAGAATATTTGGTTCGATAGTGTGGCGCGTCTCGCTGCGCTGCATGGTATTGCGGTGATTACACCAGAAAATCCCAACACCCCTGAAGTGGTGGAGCAGATACGTGCTTTGCAACCTGATTTCTTCTTTTCCTTCTATTATCGCGAGATGTTAAAGAAGGAGTTGTTGGATATACCTCAGCGCGGTGCGCTGAATATGCATGGCTCCTTGCTACCCAAGTATCGAGGCCGTGTGCCAGTGAATTGGGCCATCATCCGTGGTGAGACCGAGACTGGTTCCACATTGCATTACATGACAGAGAAGCCAGATAACGGCGATATCGTTGCGCAACAAGCAGTGCCTATTCTGCCCAATGACACTGCATTACAGGTATTTCAAAAAGTCACTGTGGCGGCTGAGATGGCACTCAATGATGTGTTGCCAGATTTGCTGGCAGGTAAGGCTGTCGCGGTCAAACAAGACCTGAGCAAAGGCGCATATTTCGGTGGCCGTAAGGCTGAGGATGGCGTTATCGATTGGTCGCAGTCGGCGCTAGAGATACACAATCTGGTGCGCGCGGTGGCACCACCCTATCCGGGCGCGACCACGACCTTGCTGGGTAAGCCTATGCGCATACTGCAGACTTTACAGACACGTTGCACTGCCAGCGATGAAGCGGCCAGTTTCTATGTCAAAGAAGGCAAGGCCTATGCAATCTGTGGGAGTGGAGTACTGCGTGTGCTGTCCTTCGAGTTGGACGGCGTGGAGATGAGTGTAGAAAAGTTCGCCGCATTGCATGGCGGGACTAGATTTGAATTTAATTCTTAAGGAAGAAGCATGAAAAAAGTATTGATACTCGGTGTGAACGGATTCATAGGCCACCATCTGACCAAGTCCATTATGGATAACACAGACTGGGAAGTGTACGGTATGGACATCGGCGCTGGCCGTCTGGGTGGTCTGATTGGCAATCCTCGCTTTCACTTCTTTGAAGGCGATATGCTGGCTAACCAGCAATGGGTGGAAGACCACGTCAAACTGTGCGATGCCATCCTGCCTTTGGTCGCGATTGCAACACCATCCACCTACGTCAAGCAACCGTTGCGCGTTTTCGAACTGGATTTCGAAGCCAACCTGCCTATCGTACGTGCGGCGGCGAAATACAAAAAACATCTGATCTTCCCGTCTACATCTGAAGTCTACGGCATGTGCCATGACGAAGAATTCGACCCTGAGAATTCTGAACTGATTTGCGGCCCTATCAACAAGCCACGTTGGATCTACTCTTGCTCCAAGCAATTGATGGATCGCGTAATCTGGGGTTATGGCATGGAAGGCCTGAATTTCACACTGTTCCGTCCATTTAACTGGATAGGTGAAGGCCAGGATTCTATTCATACTGCACAAGAAGGAAGCTCACGCGTGGTCTCGCAATTCTTGGGTCATATCGTGCGCGGCGAGAACATCAGCCTAGTTGATGGTGGTCATCAGAAGCGTGCTTTCTGCGCTATCGACGATGGCATCAGCGCGCTGATGAAAATTATCGAAAACAAAAATGGTGTGGCAACGGGGCAGATTTACAACATCGGCAACCCTGCCAACAATCATTCCATTCGTGAGTTGGCCGATATGATGGTGAAGCTGGCGAGTGAAATGCCTGAGTACAGTGTTAATTTGGATAAGGTAAAAATTGTCGAAAAAACTTCTGCGGATTACTACGGCAAGGGTTATCAAGACGTCAAGAATCGTGTACCTAAAATTACTAACACATGCGACGACTTGAACTGGAAACCTGCGTTCAATATGGCTGATACTTTGCGTAGCATTTACGATGCGTATCGTGAGCAAGTCGCGGCTTTGAATAAATAAGTAACCGAACGATTACTATTAGGGGCGGGGGCTAGACCCCGCCTTTTTTGCGCCCGACCTTGGGTATTGCATAAGCCAATATGAAAAAACAGATTGCACTCAAAATCGATGTAGACACTTATCGCGGTACACGCGAAGGCGTACCGCGCCTGGTCGAAGCACTACAGCGCCATCAGGCGCAAGCCACTTTCTTTTTCACGCTAGGTCCAGACCATATGGGTCGTGCCATCAAGCGCGTGTTCCGCAAGGGCTATCTTCAAAAAGTCTCGCGCATGTCTGTGATCGAACATTACGGCATCAAAACGCTACTCTATGGCACGTTACTGCCCGCACCGGATATCGGTAAGAAGTGTGGTGACATCATGCGTGCCACGCGCGACGCTAGATTCGAGGTCGGCATACATTGCTATGACCACATTCGTTGGCAGGATTCGGTGGCCGACAAAGATGAGGCATGGACCTATCAGGAATTGCAGCGTGCCATCGATCGTTACACTGAGATTTTTGGAGATGCGCCGCACGCGCACGCTGCAGCAGGTTGGCAGATGAATCGTCATGCCTTGCGTGCTA
>JBBQKX010000059.1:0-12280 GCA_038327315.1 Burkholderiales bacterium
GTTCAGGGTCAATACACTGAGAGTAATGAGCAATGCACCCGCCCAAGCGAGATGTTGCCAGTCTTCATAGGGGCTCATCGCGAACTGGAAGATCACCACTGGCAGGTTGGCCATGGGCCCGTCCATATTGTTGCTCCAGAATTGGTTGTTCAGGGAAGTGAATAACAGGGGTGCAGTCTCGCCGCTGATACGTGCGATCGCCAGCATCACACCAGTGATGATCCCCGCACGTGCCGCACGCAAAGTGACAAAGTTGACGATTTTCCATTGTGGAGCACCCAGTGCAGCCGCAGCTTCTCTTAAGGTGCTTGGCACCAACTTAAGCATATTTTCGGTAGTACGAATCACGATAGGGATGACTAGAATCGCCAGTGCGAGTGCGCCGGCCCAACCGGAGAAGTGCCTTACATTCACCACATAAATCTCGTAGACGAAAAGGCCTATCACGATGGAGGGGGCGGATAGCAGTACGTCATTGATGAAGCGTGTGACGGGCGCCATCCATCCGCGCTGGCCGAACTCTGCCAGATAAGTGCCTGCCAAGATGCCTATAGGTGTGCCTATGAGGGTGCCGAGCACGGTCATCATCAAGCTACCAGCGATAGCGTTGAGCAAGCCGCCCGAGCTGCCAGGTGGTGGGGTCATCTTGGTGAACACAGCTGTGGTCAATGAAGGCAGACCGTTTTCCAGCAAAGTCCACAATATCCAGCACAGCCAGAATAGGCCAAAACCCATTGCTAGCACTGCAACGGTTAGACCGAGCGAATTGATGATGCGGCGGCGAGCGTAAAGATCAAATTTAGTCATGATGGATTAAGCGTGTGAGCCCTCGCGTTTGCCCAACTTGTAAAGCATGAAGCGAGCGATGGATAGCACTACGAAGGTGATAAAGAACAGGATTAGGCCTAATTCTATGAGTGAGGATGTATAGAGTTCGCCTACAGCTTCGGTAAACTCGTTCGCCAAAGCTGAGGAGATACTGTTGCCAGGCATCAACAGGGATTTGCTCAATTCGTGTGCATTACCAATCACGAAAGTTACCGCCATGGTTTCCCCCAAAGCGCGACCCAGACCCAACATGATGCCGCCGACTACGCCGACTTTAGTATAGGGCAGGACCACTTGCCACAACACTTCCCAAGTAGTGGCACCCAAGCCATATGCTGACTCCTTAAGCAAAGGAGGAACGACGTCGAACACGTCACGCATCACCGAAGCGATGAAGGGAATCACCATGATGGACAGGATGATGCTCGCAGTGAGTAGACCTATACCCATCGGTGGGCCAGAGAAAAATGGGCCGATGTAGTCCAGCGTGCCGATGTGCTTGTTGAGCCAAGGTTCAACATAATCTGCGAACAGGGGGGCGAATATGAACAGACCCCACATGCCGTAGATGATGCTGGGTATACCCGCCAGCAATTCGATCGCAACGCCCAGAGGGCGGCGTAATACGCGCGGCGAGAGTTCGGTCAGGAAGATGGCGATACCAAAACTGACCGGAATCGCGATCAATAAAGCGATGCTGGAAGTGATTAGCGTGCCTATGATGGGGATTAGTGCGCCGAATTTATCATTGACCGGGTCCCATTCGGAACTAGTCAAAAAGCCGAAGCCAAATGCATGAATGGCAGGCATGCTGCCTACCACCAAAGAAAATAAAATTGCTGCAAGTAATGCCAATACACTAAAGGCTGATATTCGCGTCATAAAGCGGAATAAGATATCCAGCACCGCTTGGCGTTTCAGACGAGCTTCGAGTAGTAACGACATAATTTATTGCTCTATAGGATTAAAAATTATAGTAAAAACGGGGGCCAACAGCCCCCGAGATTATAACCGAGCGATGTAGTGACTACATCACTTCAGTTATTACTTCCAAACTGCCTTGCCGGATTCACTCTTGATCTGGTTCGTCCAAGCAGCACGAATCAGTTTCTTAACGTTTTCTGGCAATGCTACATAGTCCAGTTCGCTAGCCATTTTGTCGCCATTGCTGTAAGCCCAGTCAAAGAATTTCAACACTTCTTTAGCTGCTTCTGGCTTTGCTTGAGCTTTGTGCATCAAGATGAAAGTTGCGCCGCTGATAGGCCAAGAATCTTTACCAGCTTCGTCAGTCAAGATCTCGTAGAAACCTGGAGCCTTTTCCCAGCGTGCGCCAGCTGCAGCGGCTTTGAAAGAAGCCTCTTCAGCAACTACGAAGCTGCCATCATGATTCTTCAAAGAAACGCTGTTCATCTTGTTTTGCAATGCGTAAGCATATTCAACATAACCGATAGAGCCCTTGATGCGCTGTACGTAAGAAGCAACACCTTCGTTACCCTTGCCGCCTGTACCAGCCTTCCAAGAAACAGCAGTACCTTCGCCTACAGTTGCTTTCCAGTCAGCACTAACTTTAGATAAATAGTTAGTGAAGATGAAGCTGGTGCCGGAACCATCAGAACGATGAACAACAGTGATCAGATCATCTGACAGCTTGATGTCTTTGTTCAAAGCCACGATTGCAGGGTCATTCCACTTTGTGATCTTACCCAAGTAGATGTCAGCCAATGTTGTGCCATCCAACTTCAGTTCGCCAGCAGCAATGCCGCTTACGTTGATGACAGGAACTACGCCGCCAACAACTGTAGGGAATTGCATCAAACCACCTTTGTCCAGTTCTTCTGGAGTCAAAGGCTTATCTGAAGCGCCGAAATCAACTGTCTTAGCGTTGATCTGCTTGATACCACCACCGGAACCGATGGACTGGTAGTTCATGCTCACGTCGCTCTTAGCTTTGTAAGCTTCAGCCCACTTTGCATAGATAGGGTAAGGGAAAGTCGCGCCTGCACCTGTGATTTCGGTGGCTGCACTAACGTTCGCAAATGCGAAAGTAGAAACTGCAGCGATGCTGAGAACCAATTGCTTCATTTTGCTATTCATATATATCTCCATAGGATTGCGATGTGCTGCTTACGGGGTGCTAATACATCTGTGTTGATCTACAACGGAATGGAGTTTATGAACTGAATATGACAGGAGTATTACAGCGAAAATATATATAGGCAAGTTTCATCGTAAAGTTGCCTCAGATATACGCTTTAGCCCTAAGTGGTGTAGGAAATCGTGTGAATGGGCTGATATGAGTAACTAGGAGTTCTAAGCTCGCCTAGTCATTGTGGAAACCTAGTGAACTAGGAATATGGCAGCCAAACCTAGAAAGATGAAGAATCCTCCGCTGTCGGTGATTGCGGTGAGCAGTACACTGGAACCAATAGCCGGATCACGACCAAATTTGTGCATAGTCATGGGAATCATCAATCCGACCAAAGCACCCACCATCAGATTGAGCAGTATGGCGCTCATCATCACCACACCTAGGGCGGCATTGTGATAGAGGTAATAGGCGAACAGGCCTGCAACGCCACCCCATACGATGCCGTTAAGGCCGCTGATTGCCATCTCCTTGAATAACAAGCGACTAGCATTGGTTTGTGTCAATTGTCCTAAAGCCATGGCGCGGATGATGATGGTGGTTGTTTGGTTGGCAGAGTTGCCGGCAATACCTGCGACGATGGGCATCAGTGTGGCCAGTGCGACGAACTTCTCTATCGTTCCTTCGAAGTTGCCGATGACGCGTGAGGCAAAAAATGCGGTACACAGGTTTAGTGCCAGCCATACCCAGCGGTTCTTCGCACTCTTCCATACCGATGCGAAGATATCTTCCTCTTCAAGCAAACCGGCTTGATTTAATAAATCCGTCTCTGACTCTTCGCGGATGTAATCCAGTACTACGTTAACGGTCACACGACCATACAACTTGCCGTCTTCATCGACCACGGGAGCAGAGACCAAGTCATAGCGTTCGAATGCGGTGGCAGCCGTCTCGGCTTTGTCGTCGGGGTGGAGTTGGATGATATCGGTGAGCATCAGCGTACTGACGATGTCTTCAGGCTCGTTGACTACGATACGATTGAGTGGCAACACACCTTTCAATTTGTCATCACGATCGACCACAAAAATCTGGTCGGTGTGATCTGGTAATTCGTCGAAGCGGCGTAAATAGCGGGTGACTACTTCTAATGTCACATCTTCACGGATGTGTATCATGTTGAAGTCCATCAGCGCACCGACGGAGTCTTCGCTATAGGACATGGCAGAGCGTAGTCGCTCGCGTTGTTCAATAGAGAGTGACTTGAACACGTCGCGCATGACGTTCTGCGGCAGGTCGGGGGCGAGATCCGCGATCTCATCGGCATCCAGTTGTCCGGCAGCGGCGCTGAGTTCTTCGCGATTCATGGTCGCGATCAAGGACTCACGCACCGAGTCTGCAACTTCGATCAGAATCTCGCCATCGCGCTCGGATTTGACCAGATCCCAAACTTGTAGACGTTGCTCTATGGGCAGTGCTTCAAGGATGTAGGCAATATCGGCCGCATGCATATCATCCAGCTTGCTACGCAACATGGTGAGATGTTGCTTGTGTACCAGTTTGTCTATTAGTGCATGTCTATCCTCGCGCGGTAACGCTTCTTTGCGTGCCACCTCTTCCACCAAGGCGTGTTTAGCCAGCAATGACTCAACCTGTTTAAGGTGGTCTTGCACATGGTCGGTGTAGTGATGTTCGTTGGACACGGTCATAGCCTTCACATTTTGGAGCGCGGGCTATTGTAAAGAAATTGAGCTTAGTTTGTAGTCCTAATTGGAATTTTGCCTAACGATATTTCGAATACTGACAAGGGTGTGGGTCTGCCGAACAGATAACCTTGGAAGTCTCGACAGCCATGTTGGTATAAGAAATTGTGCTGCGCGGTTTCTTCCACACCTTCTGCGATAATGTTCAGTCCTAATGCAGCAGACATGGAGATGATGGTCTTGACGATAGTCGCATCGTGGGGGTTGGTCATGACATCACGCACGAAAGATTGATCGATCTTGATCTGATCCAAAGGGAGTCGCTTTAGATAGTGCAGAGAAGAATGTCCCGTGCCAAAATCATCCATGGAGAAACGTATGCCCAGTGCTTGAAGTTCACGCATCTTACTGACGGTATCATCGATGTTGGAGAGCATGCTGCTCTCAGTCAACTCGAGTTTTAAATGACTGGCACGCGCTTGTGTCTCATTAAGAATACTTTTCATCTGTTGCACAAAATCGTTCTGATGGAACTGCTTGGCGCTGACATTGACGGCCAAGATCAAGTCTTTGCGGGATTCATCTCCCGCCCACTCACGTAATTGCTTGCATGCTTGTTCCAGTACCCACAAGCCTATCGGAACGATGAGGCCAATCTCTTCACACAGGCCGATGAATTCCATAGGCGGAACCAGACCTCGCTCAGGATGCTGCCAGCGTAGTAGCACTTCTGCACCTACGATATTGTGCATTTCGTCTACCTGAGCTTGGTAATAAAGTACGAATTGCTGTTGCTCTATTGCGACGCGCAACTCCTGTTCCAATTTGCTGCGTTCCTGTAATCCAGACTGGATATCGGCATCGTGGAAATGTATGGTATCTCTGCCGGCGGCCTTGGAGCATTCCATGGCGCCCTGTGCCTGCTTCAAAAGTATCTCTGGTACCTCTTCATTGCCACGGAATAAGCTAATACCTATGCTGGCTGTCGTGCGTATCTGCTTATCCTGTATTGAAAAGGGTTGCTTCAAGCACGCCTTAATGAGTTCCGCAAACGCTATGGAAGCATCGGCTGCCTCACTCAAGTTGGGACTTAGGGCCTTCATGATGACTACATATGCATCTGCTCCTAGACAAGCAACGGTGTCGCCATCTTGAGCTATATCCATTAATCTTTGCGAGATTTCGCGCAATAAATCATCCCCTAAAGCACCGCTGTATGCCTTGAAATGATCCATGTCTATGAAAAGAATGGCGCCATGTGATTTGCTATGTGTACTGGCTGCGCAGGCTTGACCTAATCGGTCCAGTAACAAGCGACGATTAGGTAGCAGTGTCACAGGGTCGTAGAAAGCCAACTCATGAATACGTTGCTGAGCACGTTTGTGTTCAGTGATGTCGCGACTAATGATGACCAGTCCGCGCCGCGTCCCATCGGCATGATAGGTTGGGAGTTTGAGTACCTCCATCGTCAGTTGCATGCCTGTTAGGTCGGTAATGATTTCTTCTGCAACGAGTAGGCTGCCTTTATCCCAAGCCAGCGCATCGTCTCTAACGCAATCTTCATAAGCCGCGCGAAGGGACGGTTGTAGCTCCGCCAATTCCATATCGGTTTTGCCATGCCATGCTATGTTTTCTAGGGCGAATAATTGCTTGGCAGGTTGATTGATGATGAGCCAGCGTCCATCACCATCTTTGAAGAAAATCGGGTCAGGGATGGCTTCGATGAGATTTGTGAGATGCTGATAAGCCTCCGCCAACTTGGCGGCATTTTGTTTGCGTTCGGTGATGTCGCGACAAGAGCTATACACGAGACCATTGGGGAGGCGCACGACGTGTAGCTCCATTGCGATCTTTTGTCCGGATTTGGTAATGAGGCTTATCTCGAAGAGATGGCGCTGAGTATCTGCGGCAACTTTTTGTAAGCTTGCACTATAGGTGTCGCGCCAGTCAGCGGGTGAAATGTCGAGTACGGTCATAGCACGTAACTCATCCAGCGTGTAGCCGAGTACGCTCAGTGCATTGTCGTTGGCGAATATGATGCGCCCATCGGCTTCGGTGATGAATAGCACATCTGGTACGTACCGCAATATCTCAGTGTTAATGACTCGTTCCATCTTCGTTACCGTGGAGTATCTGCTCAAGCAGTTTTAGCTTAACTAGGGGATGTTAGATGAGCATTATATGCATCCAACTGTAATTCTTATGAGATATTGCAAAAATAAAACTAAAGGTGAGTAATGAGGCGCCCATCAGCTGGGGTTGAGAGGAGATGCTGCGGGGAAATTAAATCATATAACTAGGGTATGTCTGAGCCTCTCATGCGTCCAAGTATGATGTCAGTTTTGCGTAGCAAACCTGATGCTTCACGATGTTTGTCGTAATAGCGCGGGTTGGGCACCATGGCGGCGAGTTTGGCCGCTTGAGCGGGTGACAACTGCTTTGCATGGATGCGGTAGTAATGTTGAGCGGCGGCTTCGGCGCCAAACACGCCGTCTCCCCATTCGATGATATTAAGATAGATTTCGAAGATGCGCTCCTTATCCATGACGGCTTCGAGCATCACGGTAATCAATGCTTCTTCACCTTTACGCCAAGGGGTGCGTTTTGTTGAGAGGAATAGATTCTTGGCTAGCTGTTGGCTGATGGTAGAACCGCCCGCCACGATGCGCCCTTTTTTCTTGTTTTTTTCGTAGGCTTTTTGTATGCCGTCCCAATCGAAACCTTCGTGGTCGACGAACTTGGCATCTTCGGAGGCAATCAATGCGCGCTTGAGATTGCCAGAGATATTGTCGTAATCCACCCAGCGATACTTAAGTTTTGCCTCAGGATCTAGGCCTTGCATAGTTTCTAGGCGAGAGTCCATGAAGGCGCTACTGGACGGGTTGAATTTTATCCACCAGCATACTTGTGCAAACAACCATAGCTGATAACAAAGTATCAGGGCGATGGCGTAGAACATGATGCGCAATAACCAGCCGCTGAATTTCTTGAGCATATTTTGTGTAATTAGGCAGTACGCAAAGCTTGGATGACGGGTGCGGTATCCGGCCAAACGCCACGCCATATATAAAAGGCCTCGGCGGCCTGCTCAACTAACATTCCCAAACCAGTTTCGACTTGCGCCTCGTGCTGCTGGGCGAAGCGCATAAAAGGTGTCTCACGGCCATACATCATGTCGTATGCGAGGGCGCCAGGTGTGAAGATATCTTCGGGTAGGGGGGGCATTTCATCTGATAGTCCGCTGGCAGTGGCATTAATGATCACCGAGTATTTCTTACCAGCTAGATTGTCATAAGCTAAGGCATTGATGCGCCCCTTGCTGGCAAAGGCTTCGGCCAGTTGTTGTGCCTTAGAGACAGTACGATTGACCACGGAGAGTATGGCCTTGTTGGCTAACAGCGGGAGTGATACACCATAAGAAGCACCACCTGCACCCATCAGAAGTACGGGCTTATCCTGCAATACCCACAACAGATTCTGGGTGATGTCACGTACCAGTCCTGCGCCATCTGTGTTGTCGCCCAATATCGTGTCACCGTCGAAACTCAAGGTGTTGACAGTCTTGGCTGCGAGTGCGCGTTCAGTCAGTTTGGTCGCGAGTTTGAAAGCCTCGAATTTGAACGGGATGGTGACGTTGCAGCCTTTGTAACCTTGTTGGCGCAAGCGTGCGATGGTGTGCTCGAATCCATCCAGTGGCGCCTCTACTGTTTCATAGGAGATGTCCTGTCCAGTCTGAGCGGCGAATAATGAGTGTATCAAGGGTGACTTGCTGTGTGAGATAGGGTTGCCGATGACGGCATATCGATCAGTCATATCGCAGGTACGTAAATATTAAAGTTGCGCATTGTAAATAGTTTCACGCCTTTTTAGGTGCACTTATGACAGCCAGTACTACACCGAGTACAGCCATGACCCAGACGATGATTGCGCCAGCAGGCAGATCGAACCATCCGGACAACAACAATCCCAGTGCATAGCCAGCGATGCCGACCATGCTTGCGTACAGCAGACGGTTACGCTGGCAACGGTAGCTGGCGAGCGCAGGGACGATGAGGCTGGTGAAGACCAGATAGATGCCGACCAATTGCACGGAAGCAGTGACAGCTAAAGCGAACAATGCATAGAAGCCTATGTGTCTGATGCGTTCACGCATGAAGTGCCAGACCAGCAGCAGGACTGCACTCAAGACCGCAGTCGCAATCAACTGGGTATTGCTGACCCAAAGGATCTGCCCGACCAATAAGTCTTTGAGATGCTCACCTGAATGTGCATCACGACTCATCAGCAGGATGCCCAGACTGGCTGCGAGTACGAAGGTCAAGCCGATACACGCTTCTTTCACTTCAGGGAGGCGGCGTTCTATCCACGTCAGCAATCCCGCTCCCAGCAAGGCGCTAGCCGCCGCGATGAGTTGTACCAGTACAGGCTTTTCGGTTAGATCTAACAGTCCGGCGATGATGACGCCCAAACCCGCGATCTGCGCCACAGCTAAATCGGCAAAAATTACGCCACGCTCCAAAACCTTGATACCCAAAGGGATGTGGGTGGCGAGTACCAGCAAGCCCGCGAGGAAGGCGGGTAATAGGATGTCTAGCGTGATTGAGTTCATGGCTGCTTCAAGCCTCCTAGCAAGCGCGCTATCGTGTCATCGAACATCGTGTAAAGATCGCTTGCCTGCGGAGTACCACCTACCGTAAAGGGTAATGCTACTGCTTGGATATGTGCGCGTTGGCTAATCCAATCAGAAGGCCGCGCATCTTGATAGGCCGCACGTATCACCATTCTTGCTGGATGGCTGTGTAGTTCGTTGAGCACTTCACTCAGATGAGAAGCGCTCGGCTCCATGCCGGGCTTGGGTTCCAGTTCGGCAACTTCGTTCAGTCCCAGCCAAGCATTCAAATAGGGGAAGCCTTTGTGCTGCACTACGATGGGTACGCCCTTGAGTGGTGCTGCCAGTTGTTCCCACTTGGCTATTGCTGTGCGCCACTGTTGTTCGAATGCTGTGTGGCGCTGTTGATATTGCGCAGCGTGGCTAGGATCGATTTGGGCCAAGCGCTTGCTCAAAGCATCTGCGATAGGGAGGAAGTTCCTCGCATCAGTCTGGATGTGCGGGTTGCCCATTGCGTGCACATCGCCATCCGCTCTATCCAAACGACCGGGAACCTCGCGCATGGTGACGTACTTCGCGGCTGAGAAATTACCGTCTGCACCGACAGCGATGGCGGGATTGGCCGATTCACGCAATACCACTGGCATCCAACCAATCTCCAGTTCCGCACCCGTGCAGACCAGTAATTGGGCGTTGCGCGCTTTGGCAATCAGGCTGGGACGCGCTTGTACTTGATGCGGATCCTGCAATGCGCCAGTGGCGGTATAAATATTGGCAAGATCACCCGCCAGTATTTGGGTAAGTGCCGCCCATTCCGGCTCGCAGGCAAATACATTGATGGCTGCATGGCTGCTGCTGCTGATCAGCAGCATTGCGATGAATAATAATTTTTTCATGATCGATTAACTCCTTAGCGATGCGCAATGACGATGCGCATCTTGATTTTGTCTTGAGGGCTTGTTTGCATTCGAGGTTGGGTGCAATGGCTAATAAGAATGTGCGCCATGTGCGCCCATGCTCATCACGTACTGCAAGAAGATTTGGTTCTCGGGCAAGGTTTGCCTACTGTGATCTCGGGCCAGTTGTAGGCGCAAACGCGAAAATTCGCTGGGGCTGTAATCCAGCATCCATGAGGTGCGCGTGGGTTGGAAACCATAATTGCTGATGACATTCGCGGTATTTGCTGCGCCTACGGTTGCGGTGCCGGGGTTCAATCTGTCATAGCGCAAGCCCATGCGCCAATGCGGCATGAATTGCGCCACACTCTGCGCATACCAACCAGTTTGAGTGTCGCTGTAGCTGCTGTTGGTGAGTAGGTTATAGCTCAGGGTGCCGCTTTCTTTGCGCTGGAAATACTCGCTCTGGAACTTGATGTAGCGGTCTGCGACATTACCGTTGGGAGAGTACTTCCAGACCATATCCAAGCCAGTGGTTCTGCTGTTGCCTGTAAAGCTATTGCTGACTCCGCCAACGCTAGCCAATAGATCGGGTACGCCAGTGCTAATGGCATTTTGACGCTGAGTCTCGTGTAAAGATGCGCCTATGCGCCAACTGTGCTCCACGCCGATGTCATCACCTAAGTGCGCGAACAGCACAGCATCACCCGCGCCATTGCGGTTGGTGTCGCTACCGGGGAAGCCGCGACCACGACCAATCTCGCCGCCTAATTCGAAAAAGCGGTCGGTGGGTGCCAGCCATTTCAATTGCAGGCCGTCTTCACCCAATTGATTGTTCCATAAGGTGGCATATACCAAGGGTTGGTCGACGAAGTCCCATGCATGCGCATGTACGTCGTTGAGATAACCTAAGCCGGAGAAGTAGCGACCGATTTTCAGGTTTACGCCTGAGCCTAGCGCATTGCTTTGTATAAAGGCATTTTCAACTGACACGCCACCGGCGGGACTGAGTGCCATCGTGGCGAATCCACTGAATTGCGGATCAATGTTGGCTGAGATACCCAGCTCTGACTCGCCGATATTGAAACCTTGCTGATGGCCAGGGTTGGCACTCATGGCGAAGCCAGTGGCAGGTATGGTTGGGTCTACACCCAAGCGCGCATAAGTGCCGCCCAATATCAAAGAAATCGCAGGGTTAAAGGCATTGGCGGAACTGGTGGGGGCGGCGCGTTGCTCTAGCTGGGTGATGCGCTCATCAAGCGCTCGCAATGTAGTGTCGTCGGCGATAGCTGCACTACACGCTGTGCTCAGCACAAGTAGCAAAGTGGTACGGTGATAGATGCTCGGGTACATGGTCAAACTCCGTAAAAGCTGATTGGACTTCGAAATGGATCGAAGTGTTAGGCGGACTTTATGCGGAGTAGGGCGGGGCGCGTGCAGCAAAGGCGGCAAAGGATAGGCTGGAAATGACGCTGGGGATTTCGAGGCTGTAATGATCTTCATGGCTGGCTTGAGCCACAGGCATTATCTTGCTGCTCAGCGCGCTGCCCAGTTGTGCATACGCCGCACACAAGTCGCAATGTTTCTCATGCGATAACGTAGACTTCTCGCCATGTCCATCCGGTATATGTGAGATAGCATGCGTCAGGCCGCCCAGTTGCGTGAGCAACAAGGCGAATATGAGCAGGGATAGGGTCAGCATGCGGGTGAACATGGCGCGCACTATAGCGAACTCCTACATCCGCTACAACGCTATGACGGAACTCCTTACAAAGTCACTGGTCGGATGCATCGCTGCAAGGGCTTGAAATTGAATATGATGCCCCCATTTTGATGGCTAAGCGCAGCATGGTGTAGCAGAAAATAGTAAAAAATTACTTCTAAGGACTTAGCAAATGAAACGCATCTTCTTGTTTATTTTGACCAACCTCGCGATCTTGTTCGTGATTAATATCACACTACGCTTATTGGGTGTGGACAGAGTATTGGATCAAAATGGCAGCATCAATTTTAGCAATCTGTTGATCATGTCAGCCGTCATTGGTTTTGCTGGCTCGATTATTTCATTGTTCCTGTCCAAGTGGATGGCGAAGCGCTCAGTGGGTGCGCAGGTCATCGAGAACCCATCTGATCCTACCGAGCGTTGGTTGGTTGATACGGT
>JBBQKX010000060.1:0-11857 GCA_038327315.1 Burkholderiales bacterium
CCCGATCAAATTCCAAAGGTGATAGCAATTCATAGGCTTTACCCGCCTTACCTGAGTCTATCAACTCCCTCGCCACACTCAATACTTGCCCGTCTGCAGTTGCAGTATCCGTAGCTAAAACTCCCTGAGTCGCGACGGGCACAACCTCCGCAAAGGCTGCGCCAGAAAAAACCATGCTGGCAAACAAAATCGTGTATCTGATGCGTTTCATACTGCCTCCCTAATATCACCAATCTTTTATATGCACAGTATCCTCTCGACCTAGAGCTCTCACAAGAGCTTCAAGAAAAAAACCCTTGTAACTTTCATCACAAGGGCTCGTGTACAACTACTTATACGTCTAGAGCTGCGGATGCGCCCGCTCAGCCTTGTTGTACAATTTATTTAATGCATTCAAGTACGCCTTAGCTGATGCAACCACAATATCCGTGTCTGCCCCCTGTCCGTTGACGATGCGACCGCCCTTGGACAAACGCACAGTCACTTCTCCTTGTGCATCCGTGCCGCTAGTGATGTTGTTGACTGAATACAACTGTAACTCTGTGCCGCTGGAGACTATCTGCTCAATAGCTTTGAAAGTCGCATCGACCGGACCGCCGCCCTGCATCTCGGCATCCCGCTCTTCACCACCCATGTTTATTACCACTTTGGCGATGGGCAACACACCGGTCTCGCAATGTGCACGCAATGAAATCAGGCGGTAATGCTCACTCACTTTACTGACCGACTCGGCACTCACTAAAGCCTGTAAATCTTCATCAAAAATCTCGCTCTTAAGATCGGCCAACTCCTTAAAGCGATTGAACGCTGCGAGGAAGGACTCCTCTGTGGCGAACTCGATGTTCAATGCCGTAAAGCGTTGGCGCAATGCGTTTCGTCCGGACAGCTTGCCCAAACTCAATTTGTTTGCATTCCAACCCACATCTTCGGCACGCATAATCTCGTAAGTCTCGCGGTGCTTGAGGATGCCATCCTGATGAATGCCAGACTCGTGCGCGAACGCATTTGCACCCACGATGGCCTTGTTAGGCTGTACTGGATAACCTGTGATACTGGACACCAACTTTGAAGCCGGCACGATCTGGGTTGTATCGATGCTGGTCTCCAAATTGAAAATGTCGCGGCGCGTACGTACGGCCATCACGATTTCCTCCAATGAGGCATTGCCTGCACGTTCGCCTAGACCATTGATAGTGCACTCAACCTGACGTGCGCCATTCAGTACTGCCGAGAGAGAGTTGGCAACAGCCAAACCTAAGTCGTTGTGGCAATGTGTAGACCAGATTACCTTGTCAGAGTTGGGTACCGTAGTAATCAATTCCTTCATGCGCTCGCCCCATGCGAAGGGGATGGAATATCCAACAGTATCAGGCACGTTCAAAGTCTTCGCCCCCGCCTTGATGACCTCATCGAAAATTTGCACCAAGAAATCCATATCAGAACGGACTGCATCTTCTGCAGAGAACTCAACATCATCGGTGTATTCAAGCGCAGTCTTGATGGACATCACTGCACGCTCGATGACCTGCTCCTTACTCATGCGCAATTTGTGCTCCATGTGTATAGGGCTGGTTGCAATGAAGGTGTGGATGCGGCCAAATTTAGCCGGCTTGATCGCTTCTCCAGCACGACGCACATCATTTTCGCTGGCTCGTGCCAAGGAACAAATAGTAGCGTTAGTGATGGTTTCCGCAATCGTCTTAACGGCTGCAAAATCGCCGGGGCTCGCGGCGGCAAAACCCGCCTCGATCACGTTCACACCCAATTTTTCCAATTGGCGCGCAATACGCAACTTGGATTCACGCGTCATCGACGCACCTGGACTTTGCTCACCATCGCGCAAAGTAGTATCAAAAATTATCAATTTATTGTTAGACATGTTCTGCTCCTACAAATAGATTTAACCTGCGACGCTATTCATATAGACGCCGCGCTTGCTTACATTTTCTTTAGGGAATAGTTAGCGCGCGCCGCGCAGCAGTAGCGCAGCCAGAAGGCTGAAAGTGGAATGAAGCAAAGCGATGTGAGTAGAAAAATGCATGGGTGGATATTACCAGTTTTATCTCATCATGCAATCGGTCGATGATCTTTGCGCCTGCGCACAAACCACATCACGAACCCAGACATAGCATAGATAAGGAACAAACCAAACAGTACACCGGGTGGATAGCTCGAAATCAAGATAAACATCAAGGCAATCAGGAAGATTACCAAGAACGGTACGCTTTTACGCGCATTGAAGTCCTTAAAACTATAGAAGGGCAGATTGCTGACCATGCTCAATCCCGCGAATACCGCGATTGCGGAGGCATACCAACGTACGGTTTCACCGTCGTAGCCCATATCCAACATTACCCAGACGAAGCCAGCCACCAACGCGGCAGCAGCAGGGCTAGGCAACCCTTGAAAATATCGTTTATCGACAACGTCGATATTGGTATTGAAACGTGCCAAACGCAATGCAGTGGCACAGCAATATATGAAGGCGGCGAACCAGCCCCATTTTCCCATACCCTTTAGTGCCCACTCATAGATCACCAAGGAAGGTGCCACACCGAACGACACCATGTCAGAAAGACTGTCGTATTCGGCACCAAATTCACTTTGGGTGTGAGTCAGACGTGCGACGCGACCATCAAGACCGTCAAGCACCATTGCGATAAAGATCGCCACGGCCGCGATTTCGAACTTACCGTTCATCGCTTGCACAATGGCAAAGAAACCGGCGAACAATGCGCCAGTCGTAAATAAATTGGGGAGCAGATAGATGCCGCGCTTGCGCAGGGTCATCGGTTTGCGTGTATTGAATTCGTCCATGTGCGTAGATTAACCGTTTTAGCTATGGAGCGGTGAGTGTGTAGCGAACGGTGGACATCCACAGCTCGCTACATACGATTAGTTCTTAGATTGATCTACCAGTTTGTTCTTGGCAATCCAAGGCATCATGCCGCGCAACTGTGCACCAACCTTTTCGATAGGATGCTCAGCGTTCAAACGACGGCGTGCAGTCATCTCTGGATAGTTAGTACGGCCTTCCAAGATGAACTGCTTAGCGTAGTTACCGTTCTGGATGTTGGTCAAGCATTCCTTCATCGCAGCACGAGCTTGATCAGCGATTACGCGGTGACCAGTGACATACTCACCGTATTCTGCATTGTTGGAGATTGAGTAGTTCATGTTCGCGATACCGCCTTCGTACATCAGATCCACGATCAACTTCAGTTCGTGCAGACATTCAAAGTAAGCCATCTCAGGCGCGTAACCTGCTTCTGTCAATGTTTCGAAACCAGCCTTGACCAGCTCGACGGCACCACCACACAACACGGCTTGTTCGCCGAATAAGTCAGTTTCAGTCTCTTCACGGAAGTTGGTTTCAATCACGCCACCCTTAGTGCCGCCGTTTGCAGCAGCATAGGACAGTGAGATGTCACGTGCCTTGCCGGATATGTCTTGGTACACAGCAATCAGACTAGGAACACCGCCGCCTTTTAGATATTCGGAACGTACTGTGTGGCCTGGGCCTTTAGGTGCGATCATGATTACGTCAATGTCAGCGCGGGGTACAACTTGGTTGTAATGCACGTTGAAACCGTGTGCGAAAGCCAGTGCAGCACCCGCCTTCATGTTAGGTGCAATGTCGTTATTGTAGACGTCAGGGATGTTCTCATCCGGCAACAGAATCATCACGACATCTGCAGCTTTAACTGAGTCAGCTACTTCAGCCACTTTCAGACCTGCCGCTTCAGCTTTTTTCCAAGACGCGCCGCTCTTACGCAGACCTACCGTCACGTTCACGCCTGAATCGCGCAAATTTTGCGCGTGTGCGTGGCCTTGTGAACCGTAACCAACGATGGTCACTTGTTTGCCTTTGATCAAGGAAAGGTCTGCGTCTTTGTCGTAATAAACTTTCATGTTGTTTCTCTTTCGTTAAAAAATAAAATGGTGAATCAGTTACAAATTATTAGTTGGCGGTCGCTAGGCCTTGTTTGAATCAATTACCCAAGACTCACAACTACCGACTGCTTTTCTACAATTTTAAAATTCGTTCGCCACGACCGATGCCCGAAGCACCTGTACGTACGGTTTCCAGAATCAGGTCTTGATCTATGCTTTGCAAGAAACTATCCAACTTGGAGCGCGTACCAGTCAACTCTATGGTGTATGTATGAGAGGACACATCCAAGATGCGACCACGGAAGATATCAGCCATACGTTTCAGTTCGTCGCGTGCAGCTCCTTCAGCACGCACCTTGACCAACATCAACTCACGCTCCAGATGATCACCCTCGCTCAGATCCATCACCGCAGCCACGTCGATTAACTTATTCAATTGCTTGGTGATCTGTTCAATCACAGCATCCGAACCGTGCGTCACGATAGTCATGCGAGAAAGCGTAGCGTCTTCAGTAGGTGCAACCGTCAAAGACTCGATATTGTAACCGCGAGCAGAGAACAAGCCTGCGACACGCGACAACGCACCCGCTTCGTTTTCCATCAACAAAGAAATAATGTGGCGCATTACAAGTCCTCCGATAAAACAATCTCAGACAAGCCTTTGCCGCCAGGGACCATAGGGAACACGTTCTCTTTCGGATCAGTTTGGAAGTCCATGAACACCAAGTCTTTCTTGCGCGCAAACGCTTCACGCAATGCAGGCTCGACATCAGCAGGATTCTCGATACGCATGCCGACGTGACCATAAGCCTCAGCCAATTTCACAAAATCAGGCAAAGCATCCATGTACGACTCTGAGTAGCGATCGCCGTGGAAAAACTGTTGCCACTGACGGACCATGCCCAGATAACGGTTATTCAAAGACAAAACCTTAATCGGCAAATGGAACTGCTTGCAGGTGGACAACTCTTGGATGTTCATCTGGATACTACCTTCACCGGTCACACAAGCAACAGTCGCATCCGGATGCTTGAGCTGTACGCCCATCGCAGCAGGCAAACCGAAGCCCATCGTGCCTAATCCACCGGAGTTAATCCAGCGGCGAGGTTGATCGAATTTGTAGTATTGCGCAGCCCACATCTGATGCTGACCCACATCTGATGTGACGTAAGCATCACCTTGGGTAATCTTGTACAGCGTCTCGATGACAAATTGCGGCTTGATGACCTCGGTGGAATTTTTGTAGCGCAAACCGCCACCTTTAACATTCCATTCCTTGATTTGCTTCCACCATGCCGCCAAATCGGCTGCAACTGGCTTCTTCTTGCTAGCGCGCAATACGCTCAACAACTCATCCAATACTGGCTTCAATTCACCAACGATAGGTACATCCACCTTGACACGCTTGGCGATGGAGGAAGGATCGATATCGATATGGATGATTTTGCGTGGCACTTCGGCGAAGTGCTCAACGTTACCAATGACACGATCATCGAAGCGCGCACCAATCGCAACTAGCACGTCGCAATGTTGCATCGCCATATTCGCTTCGTAAGTACCGTGCATACCTAACATGCCAACAAAATGATCATCCGTTGCGGGAAATCCACCCAAGCCCATCAGAGTATTAGTACACGGGTAACCCAACAAGCGCACCAAATCGGTCAACTGTGCAGCCGCACCAGACAACACCACACCACCACCCGCATAGATCATCGGGCGTTTAGCCTCAAGCAATAATTGGGCAGCTTGCTTGATCTGGGTGCTATCACCCTTACCTACGGGGTTGTATGCACGGATGCTGACACTCGCGGGGTAAACGAACTCAGTCTTGTGATTAGATATATCTTTAGGGATATCTACCAACACAGGGCCAGGACGACCAGATTTCGCCAAATAGAAAGCCTTCTTAATGGTAGGCGCGATGTCCTTGACGTCTTTGATCAAGAAGTTATGTTTCACGCAAGGGCGAGTGATACCCACTGCATCGACTTCCTGGAAAGCATCTTCACCGATGGCGAAGCTGGGTACCTGACCGCTGATGACCACCATAGGAATGGAGTCCATGTAAGCAGTCGCGATACCGGTCACCGCATTGGTGATACCAGGACCAGAAGTCACCAACGCCACGCCGACCTTATCGGACGAACGTGCATAACCATCGGCTGCGTGTATCGCAGCCTGCTCGTGGCGCACTAGGATATGTTTGACTTTTTCCTGTTGAAACAGTGCATCGTAAATATGTAATACTGCCCCGCCAGGATAGCCAAAGAGGTACTCAACCCCTTCTTCCTGCAAACAGCGGATAGCGATTTCTGCGCCCGTCAACTCCATCACAAACACCTTAAAATTTAAGCCAAAAAGACCGCATAAGATAAAGGTTTGCAAGATTTTGGTCAACCTTAACCTTGCTTTTTCCTGTTCTTTCGCTCGATTCATGCAGACGCATCGGCAATTTGCTACCATGCGCGCATTCCAAGGGCACACCACAACCCCAGCATCCATCGCAAGCATGCTCTAACCTGCTCTCTGCACTGGTATTTTGATGTAAAGCAGGATATCTAGCGATAAAACGGGGAAGGAGCACCTTACAAGATGTTCGTTTTGGTGGCGCCCAACACTATTAAGGTGATCAAACTGAGCAGTCCGGCTGACCTAAGCTTATTTTTGAGCAGCGTAGAAAGACGGGCCTTTAAACAGGCCTGTTTTGCCGTGCGTGATAGCCATATAGCACTGGATGTCGTGCAGGAAGCGATGCTCAAACTGTCCGAAAAATATGGCGACAGGCCTGCGGAAGAATTCCCCATGCTATTCCAGCGCATCCTGCAAAACACGATACGCGACCATTTTCGTCGCTCGTCAGTGCGCAATGCTTGGACCAGCCTGTTCTCGGCCTTGCAACCCAAGAATCAGGAAGAGGAGTTCGATCCATTAGAAGTCTTGGAAGATGCGGACAATCAAAGCACACCTGCCCAACCGCAAAGTGCGTTCCAACAGAAACAACTGATTGCCTATATAGAGGAAGCACTAACCGACCTCCCTGCGCGTCAACGAGAAGCCTTCCTGATGCGTTATTGGGAGGGACTGGATACAAATGAGACCGCGACTGCGATGGGGTGCACCGAAGGCAGTGTCAAAACACACTGCTCCCGAGCTACCCATGCGCTTGCTGTCGCACTAAAAGCTAAAGGAGTCGAACTACCATGACGACTAAATTAAACCCAGAAAGAATCAGTCAGATACTCAATCAAAGCTTGCGCGAACTAGACGAAGAGACTTTATCCGTTTTGCAACAAGCCCGCGCCAAAGCCTTGCAGCGACAGGCCGTGCCGGCGCGCGCGCAACAATTAGCGGGACACCGACTGCTCAATGTACTGGTTCCACACACTCTGCAACAATGGATAATCGCCGTAATGGTCGTATTTGTACTGTTGGCAGGTGCCGGACTTTGGTGGCAACATATGCATCATCAACAGCAAGTCGAATTGGATGTCGAGATGCTGACAGATGAATTACCATTGGAAATATTCGTAGACTAATCGGAACCGATCTTCATATGCGTCAAACGCTAAGATTTTGCCTCTGCACTTTACTCATTTGTGCCTCAGCCAGCAGCTTGGCTGAACCTTGGAACACCCTCACTCCCCAGCAAAAACAGGCGCTGGCGCCGCTGGCGCAAGAGTGGAATCAGCTGACCGAACTACAAATGAGCAGTCTGGTTGCCGTTGCAAAACACTACCCGCATCTTTCACCTGAAGCGCAACAGCGCATGCATCAGCGTTTGGTCCTGTGGAGCAAGTTGACACCCGAACAACGCATGGCTGCACGAGATAAATACCGTGCCTTCAGTCAGGTTCCAGCCGAGAAGCGTGAGGAAGTCAAACGCATGGTGAAGGAATCGCCCAACACCACAGCGACTACTCCAGCGAAATAACTCAGCGTACCAACACTTTCGCGATAGCGCCGGCTTGCATAGCACCGATGACAGCCGCATTGACAAAACCTGCCGCGTGGAAAGCAGCGAGCACCTCATTCGCCTGTTCTGGAGCAACCGAGACCAACAAGCCGCCACTAGTCTGCGCATCAGCAAGTAGGCGCTGTTGCCAAGTTGCCACATGGGGCGCGAATTCCACATCTTTACCGTAACTCGCCATATTGCGCTCTATCGCGCCCGGTCCTATACCCTGCTGCGCCAAAGGCAAGGCCTCGGACAATACTGGCACTAATGCGAAATCAACACTAGCTTCCAGACCCGCACCACGACACATCTCCAGCAGATGACCCAACAACCCAAAACCAGTCACATCGGTCAGCGCATGCACTGCAGGCATCATTGCCAGCGCACTACCCACGGCGTTGAGCTGTGTGGTGGTGTCAATGAGTTGCTTATAACCCGCATCCGAGAGCAGCTCTTTTTTCAAAGCTGCGGCCAACACACCTACCCCCAACCCCTTACCCAGTATCAACACATCACCCGCACGCGCGTCACTGTTCTTTTTCACTCGATCAGGATGTACAACGCCCAATGCGACTAGCCCGTATATCGGCTCAGGCGCATCAATAGAATGACCACCCGCGATAGGAATGCCGGCTGCTTTGCAGACTGCTTCACCGCCTTGCAAGATTTCACGTATGGATTCCACCGACATCTTATTGATTGGCATACCAACGATGGCTAGCGCCATGATGGGCGTACCACCCATGGCATACACATCAGATAGCGCATTGGTCGCGGCGATGCGGCCAAAATCAAAGCCATCATCGACGATAGGCATGAAAAAATCCGTGGTCGCAATGATCGCCTGCTCATCATTCAGCCTATATACTGCGGCGTCATCACTGCTTTCCGTGCCAACTAAAAGATTAGGAAAAGGCAACTTCTTTTGTGCTTCACCTAGGATAGATTGCAATAAAGCCGGCGAGATTTTGCAACCACATCCGCCACCGTGAGACAATCGCGTCAATTTCGTTTCGTACATTTCATTTCCTAATCATTACGCGTGGATGCCTCTGAAAATTCAGAGCTCACCCAAATACAAGGCGCGGGGAAAATTTTGCGGCATGGCATATCAAAAATATGTAAGCAAGAAATTTTTCGCAACGCAGTAGTTGGGATGAAATATGAATTTTAAGAGGTATTAACTATGTTATTCAGAGTTGCGAACTTATCACAGCTTGCCGAGTTTGACGAAATCATTGATGTGCGCACGCCTGCAGAATTCGCCGAGGATCACATTCCCGGCGCGATCAACTGCCCTGTGTTCAGCAACGAAGAGCGCATCACCGTCGGTACACTGTACAAGCAAGTATCGCCCTTCGAGGCACGCAAGCTCGGCGCGGCGTTAATAGCAAAAAATATCGCTCATCATCTGGAGACACGTTTCAGCGACCATCCAAAATCCTGGAAGCCACTAATATATTGTTGGCGCGGCGGACAACGCAGTGGCGCGATGAGCATCATACTGGCCCAAGTCGGCTGGGCGGCTCACAAATTGGAGGGTGGCTACAAAACCTATAGACGCGAAGTTTTGAGTAAGCTGGAAACTTTACCACCGACGTTGAAATATCGCGTCGTGTGTGGCGCAACCGGCACAGGTAAAAGTCGCTTACTCGCCGCACTATCTGAACAAGGGGCGCAAGTGCTCGATCTGGAAGGACTGGCTCAACATCGTGGCTCCTTGCTGGGCGGCATCCCTGAGCAGCCACAACCCTCGCAAAAATGGTTCGAGAGCGCCTTGATAGAAAAAATGCATACACTAAATAGCGACCGTCCCGTCTATGTGGAGTCCGAGAGTAGCAAGATCGGCAAAATCACCTTACCCGCCTCGCTACACACCAGCATGCACAGCAGCCCTTGTGTGAAGCTGGAAACGGCGACGCCTGCCCGCATCAAACTGTTAATGCAAGACTACGACCACTTCCTGGATACGCCACTCAAACTCACTAGGCTGTTACAGTTTCTGCGCCCCTTCCATGGCGCCAAGCGCGTTGACGAATGGGCTGCACTCATAGATGCTCAAGCCTACCCGCAATTGGTGGAAGAACTATTGACCATGCATTACGACCCTAGTTATCAACGTGCACTAGAACTCCATTACAAGAATCTGGCACAGATACAGCGTATCGAACTCAACGACTTGGAACCGAACACAATGCACTCTGTCGCAGCTAGGTTGATAGCAGAAGATGCGGCTGCATAGCCGTATGATTTTTAACTGAACCTCTCAATTTCAAGGAGAAACATAGATGGATTTTATTTCATGGTTGGTGGTTGGCGTGCTGTTCATGCTGGCCGAGATTGGGGCTGGCGCTTTTTATCTTGTCGCAATCGGGCTGGCTTGCATCTACCCAGCATACTATTCATTCCACAGCGCACCCGTCAGCACCCAACTCACTGCACTGACTATAGGTGCGTTGATACATGGGGCCATCGTCATGCTGCTGCGACGCGGCAGAACAAAAGATAGACTGGCCAGCAAAGCACCCAATGACATCGGTCAGCGTGTCAAAGTCATAGAGTGGATGGATGAATGTACCGCCATCGTGGAGTATCGTGGTCAGCAATGGCAAGCAGATAAAGTCGATGCGCGTATGCCAGATGCAGAGTACGGCATCATAGATTCCATGCACGGCAGTCGTATCGTCATCTCCACCACGGATATAAGTAGCCAAACTGCCTGATTTAAAGTTGCATTTACGTGCAAAAAAAACTGGTCGTGCACACCACAACGCATTACCATAAGCGCGCAACATCACTAGGAGAACCATCATGGCCAAAGGTCAGCAACGCAAGAGCAAGGAAGCAAAGAAACCTAAGAAGACTCCACCTCCGACGGTATAGTTCTGCGCACCACAAAACAACACAGCCCGGCATGCCGGGCTGTGTTGTTTTTACGAGTCGTATCCTCTAAACAGAAGCATCCGCCATATCGCATTTCACCTGATTACGGCCACTTTCCTTAGCTCGATAGAGCGCCGCATCACTGCGCCTCAATAGCGCATCAATGTTTTCGTCCGCCTCGGTCAGCATAGCAATGCCAAAGCTGCAGGTGACTTTAAGTACAAGTCCATGCACGTCGATGTCCATCGCTTCGATACGGGCACGCAAACGCTCCGAAAAGATTACCGCCTCATCAAGATCAGTCTCGGGCAACAAGATCACAAATTCCTCTCCACCTTGCCTAGCTGGCACGTCGGAAACACGGGCGGCGGCATCTATTTGATCCGCGATCGCCTTCAGAACGACATCCCCTGCATCATGTCCGTGCGTATCATTAACAACTTTGAAATGGTCAATGTCCAGCATCACCAAAGTCAAAGGATGATCATAACGACTTGCCTGTGCCATGATGGAGTTGGCACGCTCATAGAAGGCGCGCCGATTAGGTAAACCAGTCAATTGATCCGTACGCGCCATACGCTCTGCATCCTGCTTTAGAGCGACCAATTCTTTGGTGCGCTCCTCTACGCGATTCTCTAATTCATCGCGTGACTCTTTTAATTCGTTGTACAACTCAGCGTTCTGCTCCATCTTCTCGCGCACTGCATCCGACATCAGGATGAAACTCTTGGTCACATCACCCAACTCGTCATTGCGCAGTTTCTCTTTTTCCAACTGTACTAACTCCCTAGCAAGCGCTCTGCTCTGCTCACCACTGGCCACGATACGGAAGATACGACTCAGTGCTCGCAGCGGCTTAGTGATAGTGGTAGCGAAATACCAAATGAAGGGGAATACGAGTAACAGACTGACCATGGCAATCAAGCCCAGCGTACGCATCATCTCCAAAATATGACTCTGCACGACCTGTTTGGATTCTAGGATCGCTATGGTCGCCACGCACTTATCGCCATTATTCAATACCATTAATCTTTGGTAATAGGCCGCATCCCCAATTTTCACCTGTTGCAGATAACTTCCTACACTGGCACCTTTGATGTTCTCTCCCGCAAGCTGTCTATA
>JBBQKX010000061.1:0-11585 GCA_038327315.1 Burkholderiales bacterium
TGCATGCGCAAAGCACTCAGGTGGGGTGATATGAACAATTGCGATGCTGACCCCATATCAAAGGAAGCGGACCACGCCATGATGTAACCACTGGCAAGAGCCGACTTCAAGCGCGGCGCTTGATTTTCTGGGCTGACAAGGCTGTCATGAATTCAACGACGAATTTGCAGTCTTCGTCCTGTAGAACAGTCATGTCACCCTTTGCAACCGGCGCTACATAGCTACGTATAAGTTTCAGGCTGGTAATCCGTTCATCAACTTTCAACTTCACTTCTCTCGCCAATCGTTGTATCGCTTGCTCATCGAGGACGCCTTGATCGCGATTAGACAGCAGCAGCGCAATTTCGGCCAACGTCAGGCCGATCTCCTTCAGATGCAGGATAGCTCTCAGCCGGCCCAGAGTGTCAGCCCCATATTGGCGATAGCCGGCTTCCGTTCGGCCTTGTGGCGCAATCAGCCCTTCGTCTTCATACAAGCGCAATTGACCACGAGTCACGTTGGCTGCCTTGCAAACGGCACTGGTCGTTTGCAAAGTCTTGAAAGTATTGGCGGTGATGATGGTTTTCATGATCTGCGGTTTCAGGTGAGTTGCTAACGCGCGTATCGTACATCCTAAACCCGGCACTATGGTGCCAAGTCAAGCCATTTCGACACCCTTGATTTAATATACCTAAACACTTGACTTGGCACCATAGTGCCGGGTTTTTAATCTCTTCCTCGATAAACAACGACGGAGATTCATCTTGACCGCAACCCTGACACTTCAAAAATCCGTACTCATTACTGGTGCGTCATCTGGCATAGGCAAAGCGCTAGCTCACCAGTTTGCGCAAGATGGCTATCAGCTCGTTCTAGCAGCCCGTAGCGTGGCCAACATGCAGGCCTTAGCCGATAAACTGCAGCTGCAATTCAACGTTGTCGTCACAGTCATTGGTACGGACCTGGAGACATATGATGGTGCAGCACGACTGCATGCCGATATCAAAGCTCGAGGCATCGTACTGAACGCGTTGGTCAATAACGCAGGCTACGGGGTGTTTGGTGAGTTCAAAGACACTGCGCTGGCATCAGAGATGGCCATGATGCAGCTCAACATGAACACGGTTGTTATGCTGACCAAGCTTTTCCTGCCCGATCTGTTGGCTACGCGCGGAAAAATTCTCAACACGGCCTCCACTGCAGCCTTCCAGCCAGGTCCTTATATGGCGGTTTACTGCGCCACCAAATCGTTCGTTCTCAGCTTCTCGGAGGCTATTGCCTCTGAGTTGGAGGACACAGGCGTTACCGTCACGGCCCTGTGCCCCGGACCAACAATCTCTGGTTTTCAGGACAAGGCTGACCTTGGAAATTCTGGCCTGATTAAAGGCAAGAAACTGCCCACATCTGAAGAAGTTGCAGCGATGGGCTATTGCGCCATGCAACGCGGGCAGCGGGTCTACATCCCAGGCTTCGTCAACTGGGCCATAGCACAAAGCATGCGCTTCACGCCGCGCGATCTGGCTACCAAGGTGGTAAAAATTATGATTAAACCTGTCGCTTAAGGCCTCATCATGATGAACAACATGAGCAGCTACTTCGTCGCGGAGAAGCAGGAGAGCATGATTTTCATTGCCGTTGGCATGTTGGCCATCGGCCTGAGCGTTTGGATGTGGACAAGCGGCCACCGACTGAAGGCCATGGCCTACCCGCTGGTGGTCGTTGCGGTGATGCAGATTGTGGTTGGTGGCATAGTCCATTTCCGCACCGACTCACAGTTGTCAACCTTGAGCGCACAATTGCAGGCGAACCCTGCGGCCTTTAAAGCCGAGGAGACTGCCCGTATGCAGACCGTCATGAAAAACTTTTCGATTTACAAGACGATTGAAATGCTATTGCTGACTATCGGGATTGGAATAATCGTACTTCTACAGCGCCACGATGTGGCAGCAGGCATAGGCGTCGGGCTGGTATTGCAGTCGGCCTTCACGCTGGCGCTGGACATATTTGCTGAGGCCAGAGGATCCGAGTACTTGTCAGCGATACAATAAATTAAAGAGTTAAAGGGGCCAGGCTCGAGTTGTTTTTTAACAGTGGAGAATATATCGAGCTTGGCCCCTTTCATACAAAAAGTACCGGAGACGAATTGTTTTTAGATTAGATCAAACGCCTTTTGTCACGCTACAAATTTTCCGGAAGTCGAAGGTGGCTCAACAGCCAAAAGAACAGCAACAGCCCAAAGGGGTCAGCTTCGAGTTTGTTTCTCAAGCCGCCTTTATAATGAAATCCACATGGATCGCGTCGTAGGGGAAGACGATCATTCCATCGTCGGTTTTCGACAGTATTCCGGCGTTGAGCAGTGCGGTGACGTCGCCGTGCACGGCTTTGACATCGCGCTCAACACGCCGCGCCGCTTCTCGGATGGACATGGCGCCTGCGCCGGTCATTGCGTTCAATAGTTCCCAGCGTTTGCCGGACAGCACTTTGAACAGCAGCTCTGGCGATTCGAAGCTGATGCGCGGCGCGGATGATTTACCGCTCTTCAAGGTCTGGGTGAAGTCACCCAGCGTGTCGACCAATGGCCGAACGTCAATCGTTACTGTTTTCATTTTGCCACCTCTTCACATCTTCGAAAAAATCTGCGACCAGTTTATCTGGCGAAACGAAGCGGTATTTCACTTCCTTGTCCCGCACGTGCTTGTGGTCGCCCTTGCCCGCTTCGTTGTCGTAGCGCAGTACACATTCTCCCGCGACCACGAATGCCAGCCGGTATTTGTAGCGATGTGCGCTACCAGAAACCGGCTCGAGCACTTCCCAAAGCACCAGTTCCGTGAAGGCTTGTTCCGTAACGATTACACGGCGGTTGAATAATTCGCGGGCTTTCATGTTGGAGAGAATAACAACAGGACAGAGTGTTGTCCAACAATCCAACAGTCATAGGCGGATATACATTGCAACCATAGTGCCCGTGTCCAGGGGCAGCATCGCATTACGTTTAAAAATATGAGGTCCCTTTAGATCGACTTGCTGTACTAGTCTCGTCAATACGCAGCATATTTACTTCAGACAGGGTATAATTATGCATCTGATTTAATTGATTGTTTCCACCCGTGCTAGCTTAGGAATACGACCGTTATTTCGCAGGTCGTAGATTTAAAGCCTACTCGGTGAGCCAGAAGTAGCAGGTAATCAGGCCATCCCTCGCGGTGGCCTTTTGTTTTTCTGAGCGATTCAGTTCCTGACCGTCGGCGACGTTGAGTCTAAGTTCAACTCAGGCGCAAGACATGATCGCTCGAAGCTGTTTTGGCAGTCTAGGAGTCCAGCGGGTGATCCCTTCAGTGAGGGGTGTTCCCAGTGGGTTTCAACTAATATAAGGAGCAGTACCCGTGACCAACGCACAACGCAAAGCACTCAGCCGCATGGCTGCAATGAATTCGTCAAGTAACGACCAAACGCCTGAACCAACGCTCAGCAGCGCGTTCTGCCCGCATGAAGCAGGCGCGTATTACATTACGACGGTGGAGACTGTCGGCAAGATCATCAATCTATTCGCCAAGGTAATCGAGCCGCCCGTTTTCACCTACGCCATCACCACCGTTCATTTTGAACAGGATCCCGAAACCGGAAGATGGGTGTGGTTTGATGGCAAGGGAAATCAATCCCCGCGCAAGAATCAAGATGGCTGGCGGCTTGGCAGCAAGAAGTTATATGAAGCACGCGTAGATGCAGAGGCTGAGCTGCAGCGCGTGATGGAAAAAAACGGTGACCGAGTGACCAAGGTGCATGACCTGCCCGATGATATGACTAAACTGAGAAAAATCCGTAGTGCCCATCATCCTGACCGTAACAACCCCGATTCCGACCATGATCTCTATCAGGCGGTTATCGAGAAAATGGACAGGATGCGAGCTGTAGCTCAGTAATCTATAGCGAGGCCTGACCGAATAACCCACCCTTGCCCGGTGGGTTTTTTCATGGTGAAGCATAAAGGCATCTCATGGCACTAGGATAAGTGCAAAACATCTGCGGAAGCGGGAGGAATCGATTCCTTCCCCTTCAAGGGGAAGGGTAGGATGAGGATGGGTCTTATTGCACGGAGTGTCACCCCCCCATCCCCACCCCAACCCTCCCCTTGAAGGGGAGGGAGTTTTGCAGCCTAAATCGCTTAACCTAGTGCCATGAGTGCCATGAGGGTCAGCATCGAAATAAATTTTCGCCAATAATGTAAGGCAAAAGCAAACCCGAAGCTGACCCTAATAACCCCTGCGACTTGATCTAGACTCATGTCCAGTTGAAGCAAAAATTCCACGCCCTCCCAATCTGCTTGCGTGAATCGTTTTGCATTGAGATCGTCTCGGTGGCGCTCATCACAAAGCGCCTGAGCCTGCCTAGGGCGACATCCTCGCTGATCTCTGTTTAGCCTCAGTTCACGCGAAATCGTGGACTTGTTCACGCCGACTTCCTCGGCAATTTACGATTGCTTCAATTCTGCTTTCAGCAAACCGGGAATCTGGTATCGTTGCTTGCTGTTGAGCTGCTTGTACTTGGTCGTTTGAAAGGCGCAGATACTATCTCAGCTCGCCTCCAAATAATCTTACAAAAGTTGCACTTCAATTTTGAATCCGCCACATAATTTAATGATGAGGAAATTATTAAATGAACAATAATTTATTGCCCATCCAAAGTCATCGAATTAAGTTGCAAAAACTTCTGGTCGTTGTACTCGTTTTCATTCTTGTACTAGCCGTCACTGTTCCAGCCTGGTTTTTCTACCACACAGCCCAAAGTTCCTCTGTCAAATTCCAAGAGCAATTGGCCGGCGAAGTTAGCGCACGCGTTTTCGACAAAGTCTTACAGTTTTTTGAGGCTCCCAACCGCGTTGTTCGCTTTAACGCCGAACAGTTCCGCGCAGGCATACTGGATATGGCAAAAACCCAAGAGATGCAGCGTAATTTCCTGCTGCAACTGCGCCAGCAACCCGTGCTCACTTTCCTTTCGGTGGGCACAGCCAATGGAGAATACTTTTCAGCCAGTCAGCCACCCTTAGGCCCTGATAGGGCGCTGCGTTTGATTCAGGCGACAGAGAAAGAGGATCGCGTCATGTCCCTATATCGGGTCAATGCCGACAATCTGCGCGGTCCGCTCATCTCGCACGGCAATTCCCATTTTGATGCGCGAATACGCCCTTGGTTCAAGGCGGCTGTGGGCTACAACAGCGCGCGCTGGTACCCGGCCTACCGCTATGTGATCGAGGACACCCAAGGAGCCTACGATGCAATGGGCATCGGGATGTCAGCGCCGCTTTATAACGGTGCGGGTGACTTCGTTGGCGTGGTGACGGCAGATGTTGCCTTGGTGCAATTGAGCAATCTACTCGCGAAAATTACTAAAGAGCTTGGCGGGACAGCATTTCTGTTTGATGAAGGAGGTGATCTGCTCGCCACCTCGACACTAGAGCAAATTTACGAGCTCAAGGGGGACAAAACGGTACGTGTAAAAGCCATTGACAGCCACAACTCACTCATTCGCACCGCTAGCAAAGTCATCCATGAGTCAACCGAATCTCGGGGACGAACGGTCAGAATTGTGGATGGCGAAAGTTATTTGCTCGATTGGTGGCAATACCCGCTACCCGACGGTCCCACAATTACGATTGCGAATATGCTGCCCAAAAGTCAGTTTGATGCACCGTCGCAGGGTCTATTTTTCAACGTCATCCTCTTTAGCATCACGATATTTGTAATCAGCCTGATCTTGACCATCTTCGTGAGCCAATGGGTTGCCAGGCCGCTGGTGGCACTGGGAGAGTGGGCAACCAAGTTGGGGCGCGGCGAGTGGGTGGAAGCAAAGCACCTCACCAGTCCAATCGCTGAAGTAGGTTATTTATACAACGCCTTCCAGGCTATGGCAGACAGCGTTAAGTACCATACAGACCATCTGAAACAAGAAGTTGCAACGCGTACTGCCGAACTTGAACTTGCCAATAGCGAGCTAGCGAAACGCTCGAATACCGACGGTTTGACTGGGGTAGCCAACAGACGTTACTTTGATGAAACCTTGGCGCAAGAGGTATCGCTGGCTCGTCGCCTCAATGAACCGCTAGCATTAATCATGATTGATGTGGATGAGTTCAAGAAATTCAACGATCACTATGGCCATCAGGCTGGGGACGACTGCCTGATTCAGATCGCTCGCGTGCTGAATGACAATACGCATCGTCCGAGTGATCTGGCTGCTCGCTACGGAGGCGAGGAGTTCGTCATTATTGCCGCACATAGCGATGCTAAGGGTGCCATGGCGCTGGCGGAAATTTTACGATTGAAAATAAATCGTTTGAGTATAGCTCACGCTTTGTCATCAGCGGGTGTGGTTACAGCAAGTTTTGGTGTTGCCGCATTAGTTCCTGATGAAAAGCAGGGTGCAACAGAATTGATTAAAATGGCTGACCAGGCACTTTACCGAGCAAAGGAAGCTGGACGAAATCGCGTCGAATTGGCATCACCCGGAACACCCTCAATTTAGCGCCATCAGTGACGCTTTTCGCCTCAAGACTGCCACGATGAATAAACTGGGGCAGACCAGAATAACTAAAGGGGGGCGGCATCGAAATAAATTTTCGCCCGTGATGTAAGGCAAAAACAAACCCTAAGCTGACCTTGTCCGCCTCATGCAGCACAGACGCTAAAGGTGGCAGCCTTACAAACGCTTCTGCGCCATCAACGTCCGCCACCCATCGCATTCACAGGCACCTTCTGTGTCGTTGAAGCCGCAGGCGCTACAGGCTGCGGCGCTGCACCCAAGTCCAACTTGATAGGCACGTCGTTTTTTTCCGCGATTACCTTTGCGTTTGCTGACAAGCTGACACGATCCTGTGGCGCATTGGCATTTTTGAGCGTCGCTATCACGTAATCGCCACGTTCTTTGGCGAGTGCCTGCAAGCTGGTCTCTTCGATGATTTCACTTTCGCGCAATCGCTCATACAACACAGCGTAGAAATTTTTGCCCTTCAGTTGCGCCACGTCTTGTTCGCTTAAGGTGTGCTTGTCGGGTGCACTACCCTTCAAGGCTGCGAACATTTTGCCACCTAAGCCTTCTTCTAGTTGCCCAGGATTCGCCTGTCTGAAACCGTTTTTAAGTGCAGATAGTTCGCTGCTGCCCACACGGCTGCTGTATAGACTTTCCAAGGCGTTTTGCACTTTGGGATTATTCGTGACTAGAGGACTGCCATCCATTTCAATTGCGTCGCTCTGCCCCACTATGCGATTCAGTGCACTACGCAATTGCCAGTTTTGTAGGGCAACCTTGTCAGCATCGGCATACCCGCCATGTACTGTGAGTGCCAAGCCAGGCCGCTTGTTCAGTGCGGTGGCTACTTGCAATACTTTTTCGCGCTCGGCAGGTGTCAGTTCGGCTTCACCCGCCGCGAAGACGATGCTATCGAAACCATCACTACCGCCACCATCAAACATGGCGCCAATCAAACGGAAGGGCGAGGTGACGACCTTGCCCATCACGTTGATGAACACTTTCCAAATAATGCCGCCGTAGCTGAATTCGGGATCATCCAAACTACCTGAAACTGGCAAGCCTAAGTCGATGCGCCCATCTGCATCCTGCAAAATTGCGATGGCGAGATCCAGCGGCAAATCGCTTGCAGTGGAGTTCTCGATTCTCTTGCCCAGCGTCAGCTTATCAATAATGATTTTGTTATCACCTGCCAATTTGCGCTGTTTGATTTTGTAGGCAAGATCAAGCGAGAGTTTGCCGGATTCGATCTTGCGTCCAGCAAAGGTGGTGGAATATGGCGTCATGCGCGTCATTTCGATGTTGCCGAACAGCACTTTGATATCCAACTGATCGGTGGGATTGAACAGGTTGATTTGGCCGTTTGCTTGCATGGTGCCGTAGTCATTCACTTGCCCATCCATCTCCAGCAGCGCAACAGAGTGAGGGCGGGAAGAGATGCCTTTAATATCGGCGCGCAGATGATGGATGCGCGTGCCGAAGGGCAATGACAAAGAATGATCGGCAAACATCATGGCACTGTTGCGTATCCGAACACGGTCAATATTGGTGATGAACTCTGGCTTAGCCGCAGGAACAGATTTATTGTCTGTAGATGGGCTGGCTTGGGGTGCGCTGACTGGCTGCGCCGCCTCCTCATCTTTCGCCACGGCACTATCGGTAGCCTCATTTTTATTCATGATGCGGCTGAGATTGATTACCTTATTCTTGTCGATAATGAGTTTACTTTCCAGACGCTCGATATCCAGCGTAGGGATGTGCAGCATTTTCTGCGTCACCGTGAGATCGCGTGTACCCAACGAGTTCCAAGCGAGGAAGGTCTCACCCGTATCACTTTCAAGCAGTTTCAGATTATTCACCGCAAAGTTGCCTTTGTATTTGCCGCCGAGTTTGTTGTAAGTCGCATGGCCTTCTGTAGAAAGTTGTCCGCTGACTAAATCCAAGTGTGCAACCGAGCCGAGGTAAGGCTGCGCTGGTTTCAGCGCCAGCTCTGACAGCTTGATTTGCATATCGACGTTGATTGGTGCGGGTACGACCTTACCCGCAATCTCCAGCGTGCCCCCCTCTGGCGCGCTCAACGAAAAACGCACAGGTAGTGATGCTGCGAGATTGTCGCTGATACCGTCGACGTGCAACGCAATGTCGTTAAGCGCCAAGTGGGCAGTGGGCGAGGTGCTTTCGTCTTGCAGCGCGACAGAGAACTTATCCAAATCTACTTTGCCGACGCGATAGTGCCAAGGCTGGGCCACGGGTGCTTTTACATCTGGCTTGCTCGGCGGCGAAGCTAACGCCTGGGACAAATTTTGCACTGCAGTCAACAGATCGATCTGTCCTTGCTTGTTGCGCACTGCACTCACCTCTCCGGCATCGAGGGCGAGTCGATCAACTGATGCACTCTGCCGTGCCAGATTCACTCGTGCATTCTCTACTGACAGTTTGCCCAACTGGAACAACTTCACCTTGCCGCTGCTATGTTGCATGGCGATCTCGCTACCGCTCAACTCCAGCGAACCCAGTGCAACTGAGTTCGCCAACTGATCGTAGTGGCCACCTTTCACTTCTATGGATTGAATCGCAACTTCGGGTAACGACTTACCCAAATCGAGTTGCAGGTTCTGAAACTTGAAGCCCAAGTTAGACAGTGTCAAACCCAACTGTTGGCCATTGTGTTTCAACTGATACTGAGTCGCAAAATCAAACCTACCCTCGGGCGGCTTGCCCAGCATGAACTGCTTAAGATACGGTGCCAATTGCGTCAGGTTAAAGTTATCGATACGCAATCCGCCAGTGACTGTCACTGGATTCAACTCCATCTTTCCCTGCCATGAGATATGAGACCCCATTGTGGTGCGCGCATGAATACTGTAGCTGCCCTCGCTATCTGGCAGCGATGAGATGTCGTTCAGCTCAAGCTGAATGGGCTCTACACGCGTTTTGAAATTCGACTCTTCATCCGCAAGATTGAGATGTGCATCGCTCAGCTCAAAGTGCCCAATCACCAAGCGTGGCGGCTCGCTCGCTGTCTGCTCCGGCTTAGCTTCCTTGCTCTCCAAGGAGTCGATCAAGGCCGTCCAGTTCAAGCCACCATCGCGCAGCAATGCAACATCAACCTCAGCACCTTCTAGTCGGATCGCATCGAACACTGCCGCGAATCGAATCACACTGGTCAGCGATAAGTTGATATCCATTTCACGGAAAGCGAACAAGGGTTTTCCATCCGGCTCAGTCAGATGCAGATTGGACAAGTGCAGATTGATAATGAATGGATTGAAACTGGGTTTATCCATCGTGAGATGGTGTCCAGTTTTTGTGGTGATGAATTGTTCCGCCTGTGTTTGCACAAACTGGGGCAGCCAAAGCACGGTGAACAAGGCGTACGCGCCATACAACACCACTAGGGGAATATAAACCTTCTTGCGAAAAGCCTTAGCAATCAACTCTCGAACTCGAACTTGCATCATCAACCTCTGAATCATCTGAACGCAAATTATAGCGCGACTAACCTTATGCTGACGTCCTGCACACCGCTAAGCAAACATCAATTGGGAAGCACGAATGAAGTTCAGTGCCCCTGCTTAACCCGCAAGACTTAACACTGCGAACTCATGGATTTTTCTTAGTCACCACCGGGAGAAATCGTGGGCTGGACTCTTCTTTTCTTCGATTATCCGACATCGCTACGGCAACGGCTGCGGACTCCACGGCCGGCATTCCTTCCGTACGACGCTCATACTCCTGTTCACCCCGATCATCCCTTCTGCGCAGCTTCGCGCTCTCAACGCCTTCAGTTTCGCCTGGCAACTCCACGCGCAACTCCTCTATGAGCATCAGTATCGCCGCCGCGACCGGGAGTGCGAGTAAAGCCCCCACGATTCCCAGCAGGGTTGCACCCGCGATGAGTGAAAAGAGCACGACAGAAGATGGCAGCCGCATCGCACGTCCGTAAACAATGGGTACGAGCAGGCGGCTTTCAAATTCCTCGTAGGTAAGCATCAACAAGAAAACAATCAAGGTGATGACCGGGCCTTGAGACGTCGCCGCCACGACCGCTGGGGCCATGGTGAGGAATATGCCGATATACGGAAGCACGTCCACAACGCCGCCAAACACCGCAATCGCCAATGCATTTGGTACGCCGCAGGCGAGCAGCAGAATAAGAATGAAACCTGCCATGAGCGCGCAGGTAATGAACTGTCCACGGATATATCCGCCGACGATGGTTTCCAGATTCATCATGACGCGAGAAAGCCGGATATGGTGCGAGCGAGGTACGATCGAGTAAAGCGCTCCGCGCAAGCGATCTCTATCAATCATCATATACAGCGCCAGAAAAATGGCTCCCATGCTGTACGCAAAAACCTCAATAACGCGGGTCGTTAATGCGAATGTCGTGGCACCGAAGGATTGCAGCACCGCGCCGTATTTCATGGTACGCAAGGTTTCTGCGAGGGGCGCCGTTAGATGAGAACCGGCGAGTATGGCCACCAGACGAGCGCGCAACGCTGGCTCTTGATCAATGAGGCTCGTCACCTGTGCCAGAAACTGCGGGACCGTCAGAGTGATGACGAGCGCGGTGACGAGCAGGAGTGTTGAGAAAACGATGGCAATACCCCATTCCCTACGCACACCACGCTTTTCGAGCAACTCGACCGTTGGGCTCAGCGTACCGACGATAATGAGCGCCGCAACAAGTACCAGAAGGACCGGCAGAAGCTTTGCCATCACCCACAAAGCGGAGATAACGAGCACGATGGCAACCATACTCGAAAACGATACTTCAATACGTACTGTCCGCTTGTGCGGACTCGGTGTTAACTCTTGGTCTTGCAAAGTTACCTCCCTTGCCCAGAACGATCTGGGACTGAGAATAAATCTGTTATTAGCGGGAATAACCTAAGCAAACAGAAAGGCTCTAGCCCCAAAAAGTTCGAACCACTGAACTCAGCGAAGCAGGAGTCTAGATGCGCTTGGGACTACTATTGTTTAAGAAGATTAGAGGAATAAATTGTTGGCGTATGTACGCTACCGAACAATGATCAGGACGCCACTCTCAACTGTGCGCACTCTACCGTGCTGCACAATGG
>JBBQKX010000062.1:0-11464 GCA_038327315.1 Burkholderiales bacterium
CGAGGCCTACTCTCTTCCAATCACCTTAAACAACCCCAAAAATATATGTACTATCGAATATTCTTTGATGATTTGTGCGCTAACGCACAGAGCGCGGGAGTTGGTCAGTTCAAACTACACACCAGAAGCATAAAGGGAACATAAATTAGCTGAATTTCATCAGCTTGCCCTAAAGCTAAGGAGATCATCATGGTTGAACTATTGCTAGTAGTCATTCTTGTTATCGTTTTACTCAGAATTATTTAGAGTACAAAGATTAGTGGTTGAGCATGACTAGCTTCAATGCTGGTCGTATGAAGTGAACTAAAATTAAACCCATGGACTTTCATCAGAAAGTCATACTAACAAGGAGAACATCATGATTGGGCTTTTGATAATCGTCATTCTGGTGATCGTGATAATAAAAATATTGTAGGATGCATGAGTGTCACGCATATTCGCTTTCCCAGCCTTCGGCAAGCGAGGCGATTTGCCGATAATCCACTTTTCGCCTAAGCAGAAGCAGGCATGGCACCTTTGCCAAGACTGCTATATTTTCTATCTTATTTCAAACCTCAATATAATTAGAGCGTAAATTTATGCAGCTTGAGATCCGCAATCTTGCCAAGCTATATGATCTAAAAAGAGGGCTTACTCCGACCAGCTTTGATGTAACGAAAGGCGAGCTGATTGCTATCGTGGGCCATAACGGAGCTGGCAAATCCACCCTACTGAAAATGCTGGCAAACTGGATCATTCCTGACAGCGGCGAGGTCACAATAGACGGAATCGACCTGCGAAACAGGACCGCGATTGTCAGAAAAGTGGGCTTCATTCCGGAAGACCCCAATCTTTTCGACTTTTTTTCGGTTGAATACAATCTTAAGTTGTTCGCCACCCTCTCCGGTGCTCCCATGCTAAGAGTGGAAGAGGTATTGGAAGAATTCAACTTACTGCGCTTTAGAAAAACCAAAATACAGGCACTATCCAAAGGCTTGAAACAAAGAGTGAACATTGGGCGCGCACTATTGGCAAATCCTCCGGTGCTATTGTTGGATGAACCAACCTCAGGATTGGACTTCGAGATGACCAGAGAAATTTACCGGCTGCTCAACAGCATGCATGATGCTGGAAAAACCATACTATTTACCTCCCACCGCCCCGAGGAAATCAAGAACCTTGCAACGCGCATCATGGTACTGCACGATGGCAGTGTGATTTTTGACGGACCTCCACAGGAATATTTCCAGTCCAAAATCCATCAAGAGTTGTATGCATGATGAAGAATATCTTAATACTTGCACTCAACGATCTGGCCATCGCATTAAAGAATAAAACCCTACTACTTGTTCTATTCATTCCCCTGTTTGTCTTCATTACCCTGAATCTAATGGATGGTGTCGACACGGAAGCCAGCAAAATCAACATAGGCATGATGCAGGATTACGCCTATCCCCCCGAGATTAGCCAGAGTATCAAGGCCGCCGAAAAGTCCATAAAAGTTACCTGGCTGCAGGATGAAGCACAGGGCCTGCGCCTATTGAAAGAACACAAGATAGATGGAGTCTTAACGAACAATGCCAAAGACGCTGGCAGTCTTGCGTTGCTGGTTCTGAAAAAGGAATCTCTCCATACTATTGCCATCGTGCAGAGCTTTACTGCCTTACAGAATGCAGCAGAAGGACTTCGTCCGAGCTGGATTTCCGACATCCGATCACTACATGCAGGCGGCATACAAAGGGAGACGCTACCAACATGGATATTGATGGTCATCCTACTTGTTGGCTTCATCATTCTCCCCGCGCAAATCGCCGAGGAAAAGGAAAAGAAACTGCTGCTTGGCCTGCTCCAGACCCCCATACGAGAGGTCGAATGGCTTGCCGCAAAATTAATTCTCGGGATGGTACTCATCATCATTGCGACACTGTTTCTGCATGTGCTGAGCAACTTCTGGCCGGTACATCTATTCAGCTACATCGCATTCATCGTCGCAGGCAGTTTCTGTTTCAGCGCCTACGGAGTCCTCCTAGGTTTTTTGTGCCGTAGCCAAGCAAGCGCGAGGACGCTGGGCGTAATCTTTTATTTACCACATCTGCTTCCATCGGCGATGTCAGATGTATCGCAAAAATTAACCCTCGTTGCCCCTTTTCTGCCGTCCTACCAATTGTTTAAGCCTCTGCAATCTATCCTGCAGGAAGACGGCAACATAGTGAACATGTCATTTGATTTGAGCTATCTGCTTGTGCTGGGATCACTGATGCTTGCACTTTCCTGGCTATTGATGAAAAAGCGCTGGCTGATGTGAGCTCATGAATATGCTGTGACAACTTGTTCGCAGTAATAGGCTGAAAATGCGTGTACTTCTCAGACCTGCTATGCAACAAATACGAGCGTTGTCATTGAGGTCGATTCAACTGTGGTATTCGCTTGTGCTAAGCATCCTCTTAAGTGACGCCTCTCAGCAATTGTCTAGCCTGAAATATCATCTTTTATCATCAAACAACACCTCCAGCCGCATACTAAGCACAGGACTGAAATGGTATTGTCTTGCTTGAGGGAAATGCAGTTGTGGACTTATTTCAAAATACATCCATTTTTTATGCATCCGGTATCGATAGTTTATTAGCGCCACATAGTCGGTAGCTGCATACACAGGTCTGCTGACCCCGAGTGCACTCACTTGGTACAACAGAGCAGTCCGATCATCCAAGGTGTGGAACACAGAAAAATCCTGACGCATGTCATAGTTCAGCGTATCCCTGCGCCATGTCACCGTACTAGAAGCACTAAACAGGACTTGGGAGCTGTATATACGTTCAAAACTAAGCTGATTAGCTTCACCTATACCCGTGTTATCAAACCAATACGCCGACCCGGTCGCCGTCAATCGCCATGTATTGGAGAGCGGAACTGCATAACTAAGCCTTGTGCGTGCAAACACATGTGCTGGAATTGGGAATTTAACGCCCGCATCAGAACTGAAGTGCCAGACACCTTCTTCTGCTTTCGCATAGCGTAGAGCCAAGGCAACGCCATTAGATCCTGCTGCTTTATTTTTAGCCACGGTCCCAGGTATGGGTTCCGGCGTTATATTTTTCTCTGGATCACTTTCGATCAATAGGTGCAGTCGTCCTTCGGTGATGGGCAAGCGCAGATTCGCTCTGACCGCAAAATTAAGTTTGTGGTCGCTGTTATATCCATTCACCTTGGTGAGGTCCATCTGGAGCACGCTGTCATTACTCTCCTGGTAATGGCGGTCGCCACCAAAAAAATTATCGAGGTAGCTTGCGAAGCGGGTGATTTTTCCAGCCATGTAATTTCGCGAACTTTCCATACCGTCATAACTATCTGTTGTTGATGTTACTGGAATAGGCAGCAGTGGCGGCGGAACAGTCTGTGGAGCTGGTTCTGTCTGTGGAGCTGGTTCTGTCTGTGGTGCTGGCTCTGTTTGTGGTGCTGGCTGTGACTGTGGCAACACAGTATCAGTCTGCGGAACAGCGGATGCCGTTTGTGGCACTGACGAAATAGCTTGCTCTGCGCCAAGAAGTTGCGTGGGATAAATAGCGATGCCAAGCAATAGACTCAAATAAAGTCTGGAAAGTAAATTTGACCTGCGCTCAATTGATAACATTCGAACACCCCATGCACCATGCTGACATATCAGCAAAATCTGCGGTGCTTAGATGATGCATATCGCTCCTTATTGCATCCAATATGATGACCAGAATACTCGTGCACTGCCTGCGAATAGATAGCATGCAAGGCATCGATCGCATTATCGGAGCGCCCTTGCCACACGAAACCCGAAAATGCTAAAACGCAACCCTGGTTTATTCGCGTCTCGGATTGCTGAGCGCATGTTCCTCGGTCCATTATTCCACGAGCCACCGCGAAGCACGCGATTCTGGCCATCCCCTTGCCATGCACTACCGTCAGTTGGCGCACCTACATAGTTTTCGTGGTAAACGTCCTCGGTCCATTCCAACAGATTTCCAAGCATGTCATTCAGTCCGAAGGCATTGGCCACGAAGCTACCCACAGGTGCCGAATATGCAAACCCATCCGAGCATTGATGTGCCGACCAGGATGTCGCACCTTGTATCTGAACTTGTGCTGTCTTATCCGCACCATTCGCATATACGCAGGCTTCATCGGGACTGTCCCCCCAATAACGCGCCGTGCTGGTATTGCCACGGGCGGCGTATTCCCATTCAGCCTCTGTCGGCAAACGATATTTTTTGCCTGTTTTTTTCGACAGCCACACCGTATAGGCTCTGGCGTCATTCCAATTAATACAGGCGATGGGTTGATTCGTGTCTAGCTCGTAAGTGGGTCCGAATGCATCCCAGTTGCCGTTGTGTTCTTTAAATTTTCCAACATCAAGCGTCTGGCATTTTTCGTCAATGCTGTATTTGGTACTTTTTGTGAATGCTGCAAACTGCCCTCGGGTGACTTCAGTCTTGCCGATGGCGAAAGTGACAACCTTGACACTATGGACAGGACCCTCATTATCATCTCTCCCCTCCTCGTTGTCGGGTGACCCCATTTCAAAACTCCCGGCGGGAATGACCACCATTTTCGGGCAGCCTCGACAGTCGCTGAACACCTTGCCCGTTTTTAGAGCATGCGTCGTTTTCCCATGACTAGCTGCCTCTGCTTGGGCAGGCAGCCACATCAAACAAAATAAAGCGATGAAATAGTAGAGATGTCGCATCTGAGTAATTTATCCACGAGGAATATTGTGAGTTTGCTGGGTAAGCTAAAAGACTCAAGCTGATTCAATTAAGAGACCCGCACCGTATCTTTAGAAACCAAGACATATGGCAGATTAGGATAAAAACAGTTTGATGTATGTTCGATACCGCACATACACTAGCAGTAAATTAACACCGCAAGACGCGATTTTAGTTGCTACATAATTACAGGATATTCGCTTGCGGCGAAGGCGTGCAATGGCAACACAAATAAAGAGATGCCTCTGCAACGTGCAGCGCCATCTCCAATGAATGCAACTGAACTACTCCAACTTCTCCGCCATGCTCTTTAACGTCACATAATCCGTCTTGCCCGTGCCCAGCAGAGGTAAAGCATCCACTGATTGAATCTTACGCGGCACATTGATCGCTGCAACGCCAAGCGTTGTTGCTGCGGCAGAAAGTGCGTCTCGGTTCAATGCGCCATCCGTGGTGAACAGCACAATAGTTTCGCCGCGATCGCCATCGGGCTGAGTGGTTGCTCCGTGCACGTCACCCGGTGATGCTTGCTTGGCTATTTTTTCCACCACTTCCAGAGACACCATTTCGCCCGCCACCTTGGCGAATCGTTTGACGCGCCCGATAATGGAAACAAAGCCTTCATCGTCCACTGAAACCACATCACCCGTTTCATACCAGCCCTCGCCTACTTCTGAGGAAGGCGGCTGCAATTCTCCAGGTGACTCAAAGCGGTAATATCCGGACATCACATTCGGGCCGCGCACATGCAGCATGCCGCCTTTTTCGATACCGGGTACAGGGATCAAACGATATTCGATGCACGGCAGGAACTGGCCGACCGTGCCGCCGCGATAAGCCATCGGTGTATTCACTGCTATTACGGGAGCCGTTTCCGTCGCGCCATATCCCTCCAGTATGCGTATGCCGAATTTTTCAATCCAGAGTTCGCGCACTTCTTTAGCAAGCTTTTCTGCTCCGGCGACGACATAGCGAAGACGGAAGAAATCATAGGGATTAGCGAACTTGGCATAATTGGCAAGAAAAGTACTGGTACCAAACAGCACGCTGCAATTTCGGTCATAGACGACCTCGGGGATAATGCGGTAATGCAAAGGTGTGGCATAGAGAAACAAGTTCACACCTGTCATGAGGGGGAGCAACACGCCACCCGTCAAACCAAAGGAGTGAAATATCGGTAGGGCATTGAGCACTTTGTCCTCTGCCGAGAAATCAATCACGGAACGAATCTGCGCGATATTGGAAAGCAGTGCAAGGTGCGACAACACCACGCCCTTGGGACGCCCTTCCGAGCCAGAGGTAAAAAGCACCACCGCCGCCGCAGCGGGATCGCTACGCGCTTCCATCAAGCGTGGAAACCGCATCCCGAAAAATACCCACAGCTTGTCACCCAAAGTCATAGTTGGACGCAAATCTTCCAGATACAGTATTTGGATATCCTTGATCCCAGCCGCATCGTCTTCCAGTCTGGCCTGCTTGATGAATTCACGCGAGGCAAAGATAGTGCGTATTTTGGCGGCCGTGCAAGCATCCTGCATGCCACTCGCGCCTGATTTGTAGTTCAACATACCCGGCACGCGACCCTGCGCACCCGTGCCCAGCATCATGCACACTGACACGGCCAGATTCGGCATCAATATTCCGACGCACTCGTCCGGCTCACTATGCTTGGCAACGATACGCCCCAAGGCCAGTGTCATCTTGAGCAGATCACCGTAAGAGTATTCAATCTTCTTCACATCTTCGACCACGAACCGGCGACGACCATAGATGTCGATCATATCCAGCAATCCAGAATATAGAGTCTGCTTAGACTGGGATTCAAACATCATCTTCTGCATCAGCTTACGCAATGCATTGCCTGCCTTTTGGCGACGCTGACGCGCCGTCCCCCCCTCCGGCATCGCAATCACGGCGATCTCCATAGCCGAAATAGTGATGCGCGGAAAAAGGTGACGAGGATATTGGCCACGTATGCGACTGAAATAAGAACGGACAGATCCATCCAACCTTACGGGAAGTATTGTGGCGCCCGTTTTGGCCGCCACAAATGCAGGGCCGTCATACACTTTCATCATCGAACCCGTAACAGTGACGCGCCCTTCTGGGAAAATCACTACAGGACGCCCAGACTCAATCAACCTGATGATCTGCTTGATCGCGATAGGGTTCGCCGGATCGATAGGCAGGTAGTCCACTAATCTCAACACTGTGCGGAAGAGCAAGCTGCGGGTAACTTCCGTATGCACCACAAAAACAGGATTAAATGGCAAATACAAACCCAGCAGCACGCCGTCTAGAAACGACTCATGATTGGCGATTACCAATAGTTTTCTGGTATCTATATCCTTATCAAATCCTAGCGTACGAATTCGGAACAGCAGTTGAAATATTGTTTTCAACACAAACAGGATGATGTTTCTCATTTTGTACGCTCACTTGAAACAAACTGACATAAGGCGGAAAGGAATGCCAACTCCTTTATAAAGCTCATGCCTATGTATTTCTGTTCTCTGGCGCACATTGCAGAAAAATAGAATCTAATCGCGTAGAAATGTATTGATGGATACCCAAGTGGCGTAATCACTGCTTATCCTCAAAGGGTATAGAAAGCCCGATGCCATAGGTGGTATGAGCCTGATTGTAGTCAATCAGGCTTTCGCCATAGCCATGGAAATATTGTAGATGCAGGTTTGCATTCTGGATGTAGAGGGCACGCATGGGCACACCAAAATCAAACTGGAGTGACCGTGTTCGGGCGATCATAGAGAGCCTGTAGTGGGCATGGTAATACAGCATTTCAATTTCGCCATGTCCGAGAAAATTGAGGATGTCCGGATTGTCATCTTCAGCACCACCACCCCCCATCCGCCGCCAATATCGCGGCACCATTGCAAGTCTGCCAGTGCTGCCAAAATCATGTTCCAACCCAACCTGTAAATACATACTGTTCCAGCCGCGCGACTTGGGTAAAGTTTGTCCATTGGATTGATGCACAACCGCAACATTGATGAAACTTGCTACTACCTGTGCATCAGTCCCCATCTCTTTCGGGCGGTAAGAATAAATTAATTGTGGCTCATAATTGCTCTCACGAAATGTTTTGGAATGTTTATTTTCGAAGATCTGCCAGAAGGATTTTTGTGTGTATGCGACCCATAGGGTTTGTCGTGGACTTAAATCAATCAAGTCAGTTTTGATGCTGATCTGAAATTTAACTTCATTGTGATCCAGAGGGTATGTGTAAGGAACTTGGTTTAGAGGGTTCGCACTGGTGGGCGCGTTGTTCGTGTAGGCCGTATGGGTAGCTATAAAATAATTGGGTTTATATATCCTGAGCGGAACACTCATGACCGGCGTCCATTCTTCAGCCAGCGTTTTACTCCTCATTTCAATTGATGAAGGTACGACTGCTGCGGTCTGGCTTTCGGCTTGCAGACTCAGCGCCTGTTGCACTTGTGCTTCCTGTCTGTAGCATTCGAGTTCTTGTTCGGATGAAACATTGTTCTGCATCTTCAAACAATCTTGCCAAATATTGCTATCCATTGCCACGGGGGCTGCATTGGCGAATCCGACGAAGATAAATTGCATTGCCAGCAGGACGGATATAACCGCTTGAGTCATCCTGCCACCTCATCTGAATGTAATTTAATCATCTCCAGATATGCCGCTTTCTCTTGCATGTCCTCATCTGTATCGGTGAACTGTGCGGCGATGGCGCGAAACTCATCCTGTATTTCCATAAAGGCTTCGACAATATCATGATCAAAATGTGTTGCCTTACCGGCCAAGATAATTTCCACGGCCTGCTCGTGCGACATGGACTTCTTGTAAACGCGACGACAGATCAGTGCATCATAGACATCTGCCAACGCCATCAAGCGTGCTGAGATGGGAATGGCATCTCCCGAAAGTCCCTCAGGGTAGCCACTACCATCCCATTTTTCTTGGTGCGACAACGCGATTTCCTTGGCTAAGTTAAGAAATGAGACACTAGCACCCAGCGACTGCTCCGCACGCACGATGGCGCTGTACCCAAGTGTGGTGTGCGTCTTCATGACTTCAAACTCTGCTGCATCAAGACGCCCTGGTTTCAGTAGGATGCGGTCTGGAATGCCTACCTTTCCGATGTCATGTAGCGGTGCTGACTTGAACAACATCTTGATATTATTGTCGGTGAGAAAGTGTCTGAAGCGTGGATGGTCACGCAATTTTTTCGCCAATGCTCGGACGTAATTCTGGGTGCGGCGAATATGGTTACCAGTATCCATATCGCGCGTCTCAGCCATTGAAGCCATCGCCAGAATGGTCACATCCTGAACAGTCTCCACCTCGCGTGTGCGCTTGAGCACCTCAGTTTCTAAATAGGCATTCTGATCGCGCAAGAAATCTGCCGACGCTTTCAATGCTAGGTGAGTCTTGATGCGCGCCAATAGTATGGGTGGACTAATGGGCTTAGTGATGTAATCTGCCGCCCCCAATTCCAGCCCCTTCCTCTCATCTTCAGTTTCTGATTTTGCCGTGAGAAAGATCACAGGAATATCACGTGTGTTCGGATTGAATTTAAGACTTTGACAAACCTCGTAGCCATCCATATCCGGCATCATGATGTCGAGCAGAATCAAATCCGGCGGCAGATTGAAGGCGATCTTAAGCGCCATTTCACCGCTGTTGGCGACCTTCACTTTGTAGTCGTCCTTGAGTAGGCCGTTGATTAAAGTGAGGTTATCAGGTGTGTCGTCCACCACCAATAATGTGGCTTTGTTAGTAAAGTCTATTGCATTCATGGTATTGACTCCTTAAATAAAATTGCGGCTGCTACTCAACGCTTAGCAACTTAGAGTTTGTGCGTCTTGGGGGCTTGACGAATAAAATCTTCCCTCGCCACTTCAAGTTCGAGGAAATTATTCTTCTCGCGCAGTAGGTTGAACGCCGCATTGACTACAAGGTGGGTTTTAATCCGAGCCAGCAGAATCGCTGGGTTGATTGGTTTGCTGATGAAGTCCACTGCACCTAGCTCAAACCCCTTCTGCTCTTTCCCAACATCGACCACAGCAGTAAGGAAAATCACTGGAATATCATGTGTCCGCCTATAAGACTTGAGCCGCTGGCATACCTCATATCCGTCCATGCCTGGCATCATGACGTCGAGCAAGATCAGGTCCGGCGGATGATCAGACCCAGCAATCATGAGTGCCTTTTCGCCGCCTTGGGCAACCTTCACTTGGTACTCACCCTTGAGCAGACTGTTAATCAAGTGGAGATCATCAGCCGAGTCGTCCACCACCAGTACGACTGGTTTTTCAGCGTAGTAGTTTGTGCACAGAACATCTGCACTCGAAGCAGTAGGCTCTACACTATGCTCTCGAACATCACCATGCATCCGTCGATTTTTGGTTAACGCAATTTGCGCCTGTTCGAGAGTCTTATTATTCTCACGCAACAGATTAGAGGCAGCTTGCACGGCAAGATGAGCGCTGACCCGTGCCAACAAGATAGGCGTGCTGACTGGTTTACAGATGTAGTCGACCGCCCCAAGGTCGAATCCCTTTTGCTCTTCTTCCAACTCAGATCTGACCGTTAAAAAGATCACCGGAATATCACGTGTTTTCCTATCTGCCTTAAGACGCCGGCACACTTCGTAACCATCCATGTCCGGCATCATGATGTCGAGCAGAATCAATTCCGGTGGCTGCACCCCAGTCGCGATTTCAATGGCCTTCAAGCCGTTGTCGGCAACCTTCACTTGGAATTTATGCCCGAGCAGGAAACTGAATAAGGCAAGGTCGTCCGGCGTGTCGTCAACCACCAGCACGGTGGATTTTTCAAGAACATCAGGGTAACTCATGCAACCAACTCCTTAAGTACAAGTCGTTTCAGCATCTTGGATCACGCTCAGGGCGACTTCAAAATTGAATGATTTAATCGCATAATCGAGCCTACGAAAGTGGCTAGGGAATGCAGAAAGGAGCAAATCTGCGTTCCGGTCAAAAACATCGCCGGCTTCAGCATCGTTATCGGCAAGCAGAGCCTCAAGCTTGGCGCACACAGCATGCAGCGCATCCTTATCCACGACGATTTGCACTCTGGCTTCCTTTGCAGGCAGCGCAAGTTCCAGCGACGCAACCATCTCATTCAGATGCAGCGCAAGCGCATCGAGCAGAACGACCATCTCGCCGGAAGGTGCATGCAACTTGATGGCCTGTTCCACTTGTCCCGCCAGCGTCTGTATTTTCACTGCGCTGATGTTGCCTGCCACACCGTAGGTGGTATGCGCGAGTCGCTCTGCGGTATCGATATCGCCGCTTTCGAGCGCTGCACGAATCTCCGCAATGACATTTTTTTGCCCGCCAACAAATTTGTGCAGCATCGACAAATACAGCGATTTTTTTCCGAGCACGCGCTTAAGTCCGGTCTCGATATCGAGACCAGCAATGTCGAATGCGATTTCGGGGTCGACCCTAAGAGGATCAACAATAAGATGACGGCCGGTCCTTACGCCGATTGCATGCCTTGGTTTGATCCACTTCAATAAGGACTTCCACAGTTCATCCGGCTCGACAGGCTTGGCAACGTGATCATTCATGCCCGCATCTAAACAACGCTGGCGGTCACCTTCCATCGCATTCGCGGTCATGGCGACGATGGGTAATGCAGAAAATTGCGACAATTTGCGTATCTCCTGCGTCGCAGTGATGCCGTCCATCACCGGCATCTGCATATCCATAAGCACGATGTCGTATACGGAATCT
>JBBQKX010000063.1:0-11391 GCA_038327315.1 Burkholderiales bacterium
TAGCAGCACACAGCGATTTCGTCTTACGCCCTGCCGGTGAGGTTCTGAAACAACAAAAAGTAGAACTGGAAATGGGTGACTATCTGGAGTTGCGCCCACATCTGCACAATACCGATGGCTTCTTTGCCGCCGTTATGGAGCGTGTGTAGTTAGCAAGGTAGTTCCAATTCAGTACAAATAATAATCAAGCAGTTCAAGGGAGAGAATGCATGTCTATCGGTTTGTTTGATCTTCCATGGTGGGGAGTAGTACTCGTCACCTTGGCACTGACCCATATCACCATTGCGTCAGTCACTATCTTTTTGCATCGCCACCAGGCGCATCGTTCGCTGGATCTACACCCTATTCCTAGTCATTTTTTCCGCTTCTGGTTATGGCTGACCACGGGTCAAGTAACTAAAGAATGGGCCTCCATACACCGCAAACATCACGCCAAATGCGAAACCGTAGATGATCCGCATAGCCCGCAGATTTTTGGTATCAAGAAGGTGCTGCTGGAAGGTTACGAACTGTACAAACAGGAATCTCGCAATCTGGAGACCTTGTCACGCTATGGTCACGGCACACCCGACGATTGGCTGGAACGCAATATCTATAGCAAACGCAGTGTGCTAGGCATCATCCTGATGTTGTTCATCGATGTTTTGTTATTTGGTCCTATCGGTCTGACAATCTGGGCGGTGCAGATGGCTTGGATACCCGTCACAGCGGCTGGCATCATCAATGGCGCTGGCCATTACTGGGGATATCGCAATTATCAATGTGCGGACGCTTCGACCAATTTAGTGCCCTGGGGCATCCTAATCGGCGGTGAAGAGCTACATAACAACCACCATGCCTACGCCACCTCTGCCAAACTCTCTACCAAGCCATATGAGTTCGATATCGGCTGGATGTATATACGCACCCTGCAATCTTTAGGGCTGGCCAAGGCTAAAAAATTACCACCTCAAGTGCGTCTGGATAAGAATAAGACCGTATGTGATGCCGACACACTGCAAGCGGTGATTACCAATCGCTACGAGGTGTTGAGCAAATATGCCAAAACCTTGAAGTACACTTATCGCGTGGAAATCGCACAACTCAAACAGGCCATGCCAGACTTTGGTGCTATGGACATGAAGCGTGTCAAAAAATGGCTGCATCTGGATGCCGATGCCTTAAGTGAACAGGAAAAGCTCAAATTGAGTCTGGTAATACAGAACAGCAAGAATCTGAATGTGGCTTATACCCTACGACAAGAATTGGCGGCAATCTGGCAGCGCTCTACTGCGACTAAGGAACAACTGGTCAAGGACTTGGAAGATTGGTGTAAACGCGCTGAAGACAGCGGCATAGAGGCCTTGCAACAATTCTCACGCCGCTTGCGCTGCTACGCTTAGTCACGAATAGCTGCACAAACTAAAGAGGCCTGCGATGCATACATCGTAGGCCTCTTTAGTTTTATGGAACTCTAATTAATACTGATTGAAGAAATGCTGCATCGAATCCTGCCCACCTTGACTCCACTCTGGATCAGGCAGGGAAGCAAATACCCCTTTTATACCTTCACCCCAAAGCTTGGTAACTCGAGAAAAATACTCATCATCCTGAGTAATGTGCTGCTGTATTCCTAGGTGCAAACTACCATAGGAATAACTAACCAAATCTATGGGCATACCAACAGAAATATTACTACGCATGGTCGAGTCGAAGGATACAAGCACACATTTAACTGCCTGCATCATGTCCGTTTCCGGCGTGATGACCCTGTCTATGATGGGCTTGCCATACTTGGTCGCACCGATTTGAAAGTATGGTGTCTCTTCCGTCGCCTCAATGAAGTTTCCTTCAGAATAAATGAGAAACAAGCGAGGTGGCTCACCGCGTATCTGTCCGCCAACGATGAAGTTCGCCCCCATGTCGACACTGCTCTGTGCCAAATAGGTCTCGTTATGTTTACGCATTTCGCGCATACAATCACCCATCAAGGTGGCAACATCAAACATCGATTCAGCATTCCAAATATTAGGTAAATCAGCATGATGGCTGCGCTGCTCTATCAGGTTCACCGCACTTTGCGTGATGGATAGATTACCCGAACTCATGGTGATGATGACACGGTCTCCATCCTTGGAGAACGTACGCATTTTCTTGAAGCTGGCGATGTGATCTACACCAGCATTAGTTCGCGAATCAGAAGCGAACACCAGACCAGCTTTTAATTTGATTGCTACGCAATAAGTCATGTTGGCTACACTTTGAAAATTTTTCGAGCGCTATTGTACTTGGTCTTGTAATTTCTTCATGGAGACCATTCCGGATCTGTCATTGCGTGCCAGATAACTATTTTTTATCTCTAGTGCGAGTTGATGATTACGGTCCACGAAAGCAGTCAGATATTCGTGCAGACCGAATTCAAAAATCTTCTCGATTCGGCCGTAATGCAATGTCGCGTGCAACTCTCCAGATAAACGACGCGCCTCTTTGCCCGAGTCACCATCAATGTCCTCCAATATCGCATCCACCTCATTCATGCAGGCATGCAAAGATCTTGGCATCTTAGGATTCAGGATGAGGAGTTCTGCGACATTCAGCGGCGTGATTACGTCGCGGTATAACTTGCGATAAGCCTCGAAAGCACTCACCGATCTGAGCAAAGCGCCCCATTGGTAATAATCTGCCGCACCGCCGATATCCTGTAGATTTGGTAGCAAGATGTGGTATTTCACATCCAAGATACGAGCAGTACTGTCAGCGCGCTCGAGCACTGTGCCTAGGCGTATAAAGCTATGTGCGGTGTCTTTCAAGATGGTGCCCGCAGTTACACCGCGGAATAGATGCGACCTATCCTTGACCCAGTCTGCTAGATTGAAAATCCCATCGTGCGAGACCGACTTACTGATACGCGAGAACTCTAGCCAAGTCGCATTGATACTCTCCCACATCTCGGAGGTGATTGCGCCGCGCACCGCGCGTGCGTTCTGCCTGGCAGCCTTGAGGCTGGAATAGATACTGAAGGGATTCTCTGGGTCCAGTGCAAGATAATGCGAAACCTGCGCGGCCGTTACTTTGTCGTAGCGCTTCTCATAGCCAGGTGCACACCCCGTGATATTCAGCGGTGCATACCAAAGATAGGCATCGCCTGTCATATCCGAGGGCAACATAGAATTAAGGTGAGATACACCCAAAACCCGAGCGGTATTCTCGGCACGTTCTATATGTCTGGCCATCCAGAACAAGTTGTCAGCAGTACGCGATAACATAATTATTCCTCCAATATCCAAGTGTCTTTGGTACCGCCACCCTGCGACGAATTCACCACCAGCGAACCTTCCGCCAAGGCGACACGTGTAAGTCCGCCGGGTGCCAAACGCACTTCTTTACCTGATAATAAATAGGGGCGCAAATCGACATGGCGCGGTGCCACGCCTGCTTCCACTAGCGTCGGACATGCAGATAGCGCCAAAGTTGGCTGTGCGATGAAGTTGTCAGGGCCACTCAATATACGAGCGCGATAAGCTTCGATCTCTGCCTTAGAACTGGTTGGTCCAACCAACATGCCATAGCCTCCGGAACCTTGTACTTCCTTCACAACCAGTTCGGGCAAATGTTCTAGGACATATTTGAGATCATCTGGCTTACTCAAACACCAAGTCGGCACATTGGATAACAAAGGCTTTTCACCCAGATAGAATTCGACCATCTGTGGCACAAACAAATATGTCGATTTATCGTCTGCCACCCCCGTACCAACCGCATTGGCCAGCACCACATTGCCAGCACGATAGGCTTCCAGCAAACCAGGCACACCCAGTGTCGAATCGGGATTGAAAGCTAAAGGGTCAATATAATCATCATCCACACGACGATAGATTACATGCACCTCTTGCGGACCTTCTGTGGTGTACATATAGACTCTGTTCTGTTGCACGAACATGTCCTGGCCTTCCACCAACTCCACACCCATCTCGCTAGCAAGGAAGGCATGTTCGAAATAGGCACTGTTATATGCGCCCGGGGTCATCACCACGATCACAGGGTCAACCACATGAGCAGGTGCTGACTCGCGCAAAGTATCCAGCAGCATCTGGGGATAGTGATCTACAGGCGCGACGGCATGGTTAGCGAACAATTCGGGGAACAGTCGCATCATGGTCTTGCGATTCTCTAGCATATAAGACACACCCGACGGAGTGCGCAGATTATCTTCAAGCACGTAGAAATCATTCTCCGCAACACGCACCAAATCAATACCCGCGATACTTGCATAGACCTGATTCGGCAGATCTATACCTTGCATCTCGGGGCGGTACATGGCGTTACCCAACACTTGCTGGGCAGGGATGATTCCTGCTTTGATGATAGCTTGATCGTGATAGATATCATGCAAGAATGCATTGAGGGCGCGCACGCGCTGCTTTAGCCCTGCCTCCAAACGTTTCCACTCCTGCGCACCGAAGATACGCGGCACCACATCAAAGGGAATCACCCGTTCAGCACCCGAGGTCTCACCATAGACAGCAAAGGTGATACCCAGTCTCCGGAACAATAACTCGGCTTCGGCACTGTTACGTTCTAAAGTGCCTTCAGGCTGCCTAGCTAACCACGCAGAATAGCGTGCGTAAATATCACGTACATCACCGTTGTCTTGCAGCATCTCATTAAAGATAGATTTTTTCATATGCTCACCCAAGGTTAATTCCGTTTTAACATTTAGTCAGCAATAGCTGTGCCAGCGATCTAAGTCACTGTTTAACTTATAACGCTCGCCCAACTATCGAGCTAAATGAACCCCTTACGCACCAGTAAAGACTGCGGCACGCCCCATAATAGAGCGACAATATCAAGCAGTTCCAGTTATCCCCGCCATCTCAGGTCCAGCGTATAAGGAAACTGATGATTGATCTCGACCTGTGGTGCTTTTTTGTGGCCATTGCTAGGAGTGTGACCGTGATCCCAAAAACGGCTGATACGGCGTCCTTCAGCCTCATTAGCATTGATAGGGAGCGTGTCGTAATTGCGTCCGCCAGGATGGATTACGTGATATGTACACCCGCCGATAACACTGCCATTCCATGTATCCAGCACATCGAACACCAATGGCGCTTGCACACCAATACTGGGGTGTAAGGCGGATGGCGGATTCCACGCACGGAAGCGCACTCCGGCCACGACCTCGCCTTTCGTTCCCGTCTCCCGCATTGGAACTCGACGTCCGTTGCATATCACCGCATACCTATCCCCGCTTGAGCCGCTGAGCTTGACTTGCAACCGCTCCACTGAAGAGTCCACGTAGCGTGCCATACCGCCACTGGTGATTTCTTCGCCCAATACATGCCAAGGCTCAATCGCGGTATTCAATTGCAGATCAATGTCGCCGATCTGCACATTGCCGCAACGCGGAAAACGGAACTCGATAAATGGCGCGAACCAGTCCGCTTGAAAGGCATAGCCCGCAGCTTGTAAATCGCGTGCGACATCACGAATATCACTCTCAACAAAATGCGGCAGCATGAAGCGATCATGCAACTGCGTGCCCCAAGGGATCAAAGGCTTCTCATAAGGCGTCTTCCAGAACCATGCGACCAAAGTACGTAACAACAGCAACTGCATCAGACTCATCTGCGCATGCGGCGGCATCTCAAAGGCGCGTAGTTCCAACAAACCCAATCTGCCTGCATCCGCACCCGGCGCATAAAGTTTATCGATACAAAATTCACTACGATGAGTATTGCCCGTCATATCCACCAGCAAATTGCGCAACAACCTGTCGACCAACCAAGGCGCGGGGACCTCGCCCTTGGGCATTTGCTGGAAGGCAATCTCCAATTCATACAGGCTGTCATTGCGCGCCTCATCCACACGCGGCGCCTGACTGGTGGGGCCGATGAACAAGCCCGAGAACAGATAGGACAGCGCGGGATGATGTTGCCAATAAGTAAGTAGACTGCGCAGCAAATCAGGACGGCGCAAGATAGGACTATCGGCGGGGGTGATGCCACCTAGGGTGACATGATTGCCTCCACCGGTGCCGGTATGCCGACCATCGAGCATGAACTTCTCAGTACCCAAACGCGTCAATCGCGCCTGCTCGTAGAGCGTCGTGGTGTTATGCACCAACTCCTGCCAACTTGAAGCAGGATGGATGTTCACCTCGATAACACCGGGATCTGGCGTGACAGGCAAACGTACTAGACGCACATCATGGGGTGGCTGGTAACCTTCTATGATGACTGGAATATCTAGCTTGAGGCTAGTCGCCTCTATGGATGCGATGATGTCCAGATAGTGTTCCAGTGTCTGGGTTGGCGGCACAAAAACGTGCAAACGACCTGAGCGCGCTTCTACACATATCGCAGTGTGAGGGACATACTCTGGCACTTTGCTGCTTTCCGCTTCCTCCATCTGGTTAGCGGGTAGCGCCGCCTTCTCCTTCTTGCTGTAGCGCTTACCGATCTCGTTGTCGATCTCGGCTAAGGCTTCTACCGCTTCGAATAAACTGCGTTCGGGTGCATGGTCCCTGTCCTCATAAGCAACCCAAGGCAGGCTATTCAAGGGTAGGCGCAATCCCATCGCAGAATCACCTGGTAGCAAAAACATCTCGCCGCGACGGAATTCCCAAGCGCTGCTACTCCAAGTTTTGAGTGTATGACTCCAGTGCATAGGCAAGAGATATCCCGCCGCTTTGCCCATATCTGCAGAGAGTATGCGAGCTAGTCGCTGACGCTCCAGATCGTCTTTGAGGTCAACCTTGAGGGGATTGAGATTGTTGGGTAATACAGCCTCTTGCAACAAATGATGCATGGGGTCTTCATAGCCGGGGCGTATGTGTGTGCCCTTGATGCCCAGATGCAATGCCAGCTCGCATATATAACGCTCCGCATCATCCAAGGCATAGCCGTAATCCTTGTTGGCATCAGCCAATAGCGCAGGTTTACGCCATACGGACTTGCCATCTTTGCGCCAGAAACACGCTAGCTGCCAACGCGGCAAGGGTTCGCCTGGATACCACTTACCCTGCCCGTGATACAGCATCCCGCTGGGGGCAAAACTATCGCGCAAGCGACGCAGTAACTGCCCTGCCAATTTGCGCTTCTGCACACCATCGGCTTCTATATTCCACTCCGGTGCATCCATATCATCTATGGATACAAAGGTCGGTTCACCGCCCATAGTCAGCCGCACATCACCCTTTTTGAGTTCCGCATCGACTTTATTACCCAGTGCATCGATAGCTTGCCATTGCTCGTCTGAATATGGTTTAGTGACACGTGCATCTTCATGAATACGCGTGACGCTGTTACTGAATTCAAAAGTGGTCTCAGCTTGACCTATATACCCACCGGTGACCGGCGCAGCACTCACATAATCGGCGCTACACGCCAATGGTATATGTCCTTCTCCCGCAAACAGTCCTGAAGTAGGATCTAAACCTATCCAGCCTGCACCAGGCACGTAGACCTCCACCCAAGCATGCAGATCGGTGAAATCTTTGTCTGTACCTGATGGACCATCCAGCGCCTTCACATCGGCAGTCAGTTGTACCAGATAGCCCGATACAAAGCGTGCCGCCAAACCTAGATGCCGCAACACCTGCACCAGCAACCAACTTGAATCTCGACATGAGCCTAATTTTTTAGCTAGCGTTTCCTCACAAGTCTGCACACCTACTTCCATACGAATGGAGTAGTTCACCGCCTGATAGACGCGCTGATTGACCGAGACCAGAAAATCTACAATGGCAATTTGCTGACGTGGAATGTCTGCGAGGAAGGCCGTCAGACCTTGGCCATCCTCCGTTGCCTCAAGATAGGGGCCGAGTTCTTTGCGTAGTTGTTGCGGGTAAGCGAATGGAAAATGCTCGGCATAATCTTCCAAGAAAAAATCGAAGGGATTGATCACCGTCATCTCGGCGATTAACTCCACCTCTACCGATAGCTCAGTACATTTTTCTGGAAACACCACCCGTGCTAAATGGTTGCCGAACGGGTCTTGCTGCCAGTTGATGAAATGCTGTTCAGGCTTGATTTTGAGCGTATAGGCACTGACCGGGGTACGCGAATGAGCAGCCGGCCGCAATCTAAAAACATGCGGTGCGAGTTGTACCGGCTGATCGTAGATGTAGCGTGTTTTGTGGTTAAGTGCGACTTTAATGGTCATAGTTATCCTGTGCTTTCAGCCTGCAATAGTCTGAGGTTTTCTTCTACGCCTGCAGCCTCGGTCAAGCCGGCCACGTTCTGTTTTGTGAAGAAACCTTCGAAGTCACCAAAACGTTGTACATACTCAACGATTAGGGATGAATGTTCGGATGCGCTGGAGAATATCTGCTTTAGACCCTCTTCTTTAGAGCCTATTACATCAAGCAGAAAATCCTTACCGTTGGCTCGGATCGCTTCTACTACATAATCGATATTAGCTACCCCTCGTGTTTCGCCGTCGGCGACACTCAGGGCAATGTGATGCAATCGTGGACCATAGTTGCGCACAAAACTCTCTGTGGGCGATGGTTTACCAACGATATGATTGACGAAATACGGATGGTTGGCGGCGGTAAAAACCTTGGCAGGACTGTTGCTTTCCTTTTCGTAGTGTACGCTTTTAGTGACATTAGTGGAAGAGCTTTGATCCTCAATATCATAAGAACCCCAGTAGTAATAGCTTGAAAGCGTTAGGTATTCCAGTATCGCCACCTCCCGATTTTGGCTATAAACACGGGTCGCAAGATGGTCCACCGGCAGGATCATATTCTCCATCCCAAGGCTGCTTTGTATCGCTTTGGCTTCCTGATAACCACGATTCACATCGTCATTGATCATGCTGTTGCCCAACGCATACACACGTATGTCTTCCTGCGGACGCTCCCAGTAACCGACGATGTTGTGCGTATACGGCGATGGCTTGACGATAGCCATATTGCCGGGCAGTTCCAACTTACGTATCTGGTCTTGATTGAAGAAACGCACCTCGCGGGATTTTTGTATTTCGACCACTTCATGCAGATTGGTCACACGGAAAATCTCGCCCATGTAACGTGAATTTGGCTTGTGCGCACCTATAGGATAGACCTCATTGAGACTGCGGAAAATACCAAAGGTACTGGGGTTACGAACTTCGCGTACCAAAATATCTGGGGAGTTCATATCAATACGCAACACATGCGTCCAGTGAGACTCGGACTCCAGTGTGACCAAATAGTGGTAAGGCGTCATCAGTGCTAGCTCGCTGACGTAAGCCACCGAGCAACCTGGCTCCACCGTAATCATCAATGCATCGACCTGACGGATCATTTCAGTGAGTCCTATGCTGTCGCGGTCTTGCAATAACTTGACCAGATATTCCTTGAACCAAGGGGAATTTTCTTTATCCCCTTGGATGATGTGAGCCATTGAATCCATGTTTCCCCTGTTTGACCTATATATGATTAGATGGATAGGTAAGCAATAGCAATATCCAAGCCAAACCCTACATATAGCGCTTCCAGATCAAATCCGAGAAGATTAAGGCACCACTTTGGCACCTTAAAAAATATCGCGCCCCACATTGGCGCACTCATTCCGACGATGTATCTTGCCCTCACATGAACCCACGCTACGAATAGGGCCGATTTAACTTCGTTATTCCTCTCTTCCCTCACTGGGGGTAAGCCTTAGTATGCAGTCTCAATATTTTCAGAATCTGGCCGATATATATCTGTATATCAAGAACAGACAAGTAAGCAGGAGGAGACACATGAAAAGAGCTATTACACCAACCGCAGTCGAACGCGTCATGCGCGAAGATGATTTCATCATCTCGCTAACAGATACAAAAGGACGCATTACCTACGGAAACCGCATCTTCATCGAATTTTCCGGCTATACCGAGGATGAGTTGCTGGGCACTCAGCACAACATCATTCGCCACCCAGACATGCCACGTTCTGTCTTTAAATTGCTATGGGACAAGATACAGGCTAAGGAAGAGTGCTTCGCCTATGTGAAAAACATGTCCAAAGACGGCAGCTTCTATTGGGTGTTTGCGAATGTCACACCAACCTTCGATCCATCCGGAAACATCACTGGATATTTCTCAGTGCGACGTAAACCTAAGCTCAGCGGCATACAAACGACTAATGCTGTGTATGCCCTGATGTTGGAAGCTGAAAGAAAAGCCGGCGCAGCGAATGCCATCGCAGCAGGAACCAAAGTATTGGTCGATATATTGAATGAGAAGGGGTTGAGCTATGACGAACTGGTCCTTGCAATCTAAGTTTTCCGCACTATTGTGGGCGTTTTCATTAGGGACTCTGGCCATCATCGCAACCAGTTTCATCCTCAATGGTGTTGACATTTTTATGGTGGGCTTTCTGATTATCAGCGTAGTCGTCTCAGCATTGGGTCAATATATCACCCGACGCTGGTTAGGTCCGGTAGCCAAACTCAAAGATGTAATCGATGAGGTCGCCCAAGGCAAATTTAACAAGCGTGTCACTGGCATTTCGGATGCACGTGATGAAATCAGCATGTTGTGCTGGAGTGTCAACGACATGTTGGACCAACTTGGTGCCTTCTTCCGTGAACAAGAGACTAGTTTCCGCGCCAATCTGTCAGGCAATTTCGCGCGTCAGGCGATGAATGGCGGCATGCACGGTGGCTTCAAGAAAGGCTTGGTCAATCAGAACGTGTTGTTGGAAGGCATGGCCAAGCAAAAGACAGAGGCAATGCGTACCCAATTGCTGTCTAAAGCGCATGAACTTAACACCGATAATTTGCTCAAGAACCTAATGTCTAGTCAGCAGGACCTCAAAGTCATCACCGACAATATGGATCAACTTGCCCAAGGCAGCCGCAAAACCCGTGACGATGCCGAAGATAGCCGCACCTCAGTTCGAGATGTTGTGCAACGACTGGCTGGTATCGTGGAAAAGGTCAACAATGCGAACGAGTCCATCACCCAACTCAATGCGCGTAGTAGTGAGATTAATAAGGCTGTAGGTCTGATTACCTCGATTGCCGACCAAACCAATCTATTGGCACTCAACGCCGCTATCGAAGCTGCGCGGGCAGGAGAAGCCGGACGCGGTTTCGCAGTGGTCGCAGACGAAGTACGAAAACTCGCCGAGAACACCAAAAACGCTTCAGAATCGATAGGTCGCATCATGCAGACACTGCAAAGTGAAGCGGCCAAGATGTTGGTCGATTCCGAAGAGATGCACGAGATCGCGAACGCATCACAAACCGTCATCAGCAAGTTGGAACAAAAATTCGGTCAGTTCTATGAATCTGCCGTGACTACGCTGGCATCTGCAAGTTATGCACAAGACCTGAGTTTCGCTTCACTGGTCAAGGTCGACCATGTGATCTACAAACAGCGCGCCTATGTTTTAATCAACGAGCCAAGTAATGACGATATAAAGAAGCTGGTCGGCGT
>JBBQKX010000064.1:0-11355 GCA_038327315.1 Burkholderiales bacterium
GGATACGCTAGAGCACCGCGATGCGGTGCTGGAAGAATTCAAGAAGGCCCTCGCCCGCGATCACACGCGTATCAATGTCAGCGGCTTCTCGTCGCTGGGGTTGGTTGAGATGACGCGCAAGCGTACTCGTGAGAGCTTGGCGCATCTACTCTGCGAATCTTGCCCGACCTGTAAGGGGCGAGGCGAGGTGAAGACGCCGCAGACCGTGTGCTATGAAGTGTTGCGTGAAATTGTGCGCGAAGCGCGCCAATTCAACGCCAAGGAATACCGCATCCTCGCCTCGCAGCAAGTGGTCGATCTATTCTTGGACGAGGAGTCGCAGGCACTTGCCCAATTGTCTGACTTCATCGCCAAACCCATTTCTTTGCAAGTCGAATCAACGTACGGACAAGAGCAATACGACGTGATATTGATGTAAGTATTTTCTCCCTAGAGTTGGAACATCTTGATAGAATCCCGATGTGACCCAAAAAAATAAATGGGCGCAAATCCATACAATCAAGCTCAGGGAGAGTTTATGTTTAAGAAGCAAATCGCCGCAGCTGTCGCTGCGGTTTTCATGTCCGCTACATTTTCCGTATCCGCCCATCAAGATGCGGTTCCCGCAGCCGCACCTGCTGAGCATCATGCACATTGGGCTTATGATGGTTCTGAAGGTCCAGACCATTGGGGTGAGATGGAAGCCAAGTTCAGTACCTGCTCTAGCGGTAAGAACCAGTCCCCTATCAATTTGTCTGGCTTTATCAAGGCTGAACTGACACCGCTCAAATTTAACTACAAAGCAGGTGGCGATCAGATTCTGAACAATGGCCATACCATCCAAGTAAACTTCGCAGATGGCAGCACTATAGATCTGGCCGGTCACGAATACAGTCTGAAGCAGTTCCACGCACATGCGCCTAGTGAAAACCAGATCAATGGCAAAAGCTATGCAATGGAAGCTCACTTCGTACACGCAGACGCGAATGGCAATCTGGCTGTGGTCGGGGTGATGTTCGACGAGGGTGCTGAGAATCCAGGTTTAGCTAAAGCTTGGAAGGCGATGCCTCAAGAAGCCGGTGAGAAAGTCGCTTTGAAAGAGAACGTATTGGGTACGGATGTGATGCCAGCTAACAAGGCCTACTACCGTTTCAACGGTTCTCTGACAACGCCGCCATGCACAGAAGGCGTGACATGGTTGGTATTGAAGAAGCCAGTGACTGCATCTAAAGCACAGATCGAGGCATTCATGAAGTTGATGCATCACCACAACAACCGTCCAGTACAAGCGGTCAATGCACGCATGATCTTGGAGTAGTCTGAGTTTTGCTGGTGAAGTAAAGAGCCGACGCGAGTCGGCTTTTTTATGGGTTTAACAATGTTAACGGGCCGATCGTGCTGCCAGTAATGGCGATGACTTTGTGGCGAGATTGCTCACCCTGACGTAACTCGATATTGCGTAGTGGTACGCCGAATCTATCAGCCAGAAAACGTAACAAGGCCTCGTTGGCTTTGCCTTCAACTGGTGGTGCGGCGAGTTTAATTTTGAGTGCATCACCATGTAGTCCGACTACTTCAGTACGCTTGGCGCCGGGTTGGACGTGCAGGGTTAGGGTAAAACCATCATCCTGCAGACGCAACCAAGGGTGTGGCATCAGAACAGGCGCAGTGCCATGCCTTCCAGCATGGCTAGTGGTGCGATCAGGATCAACTGACAGATCACCAGCAAGATCAAAGGCGCTAGATCGACACTACCTAACAAGGGAACGACACGACGTATGGGCGACAGGAAGCGATGGGTAATGCCGTTGAGGAGTGGCGCAATCGGTGTATAGGGATTGACCCAAGACAGAATCGCTTGTGCAATCAGCGCAGCCATTAGGAAATACACGCTGGTGATGAGCTGTTTGACGCCAGCCCAAACAACCAGACCTAGTAGAGGGAAGGAGTCATAGGGATATCCTTGCAGGGCTAATAAAAGCCCTAAATAAATCATCTCGACCAGCATAGCCAACACCAAAGTAGCGGTATCTAATTGACCTGTGGCGGGGAAGTAGCGGCGGGTTGGCAGCACCACAAAATTGGTTAGGGACATCAAGGCATCGCCTATGGGATTGCGCATAGAGACACGCAACCATTGCAGCAGAAAACGTATCAACAATAGGGCGGCGTAGCCTTGCAGAAACACATCGAGTAGGAATTGTAGGGCATTATTGAACATTAGGCTTTACCCAATTCGTCGCCCATCTCGCGAGATCGTGTAGCTGCAGCATGGGCTGCGTGGATGATATGTTGCGCGACCTGATTGTCAGCCAGACTGATGAGGGCGCGTTCGGTCGTGCCGTTTTTGGAAGTTACACGCTGACGCAGTACGCTCACATCTTCAGAACTGGTTTCGGCCAATTTGCTTGCGCCTAAGAATGTCTCCAAGCTGAGCATACGCGCATCTTCGGCACTTAAACCTAGCTCTTTCCCCGCAGCCTGCATTGCTTCAATAAGATAAAACACATATGCAGGACCGCTGCCGGAAATAGCGGTGACGGCATCCAGTTGAGCCTCGTCTTGAAACCAAAGTATCTTGCCCACAGCGGACAGGATGCTCTGTGATTGTTCGCGTTGCGCAGTGGTGACCTCAGGCATGGCATATAGCCCAGTCATGCCGTTACGGATTAGTGCGGGTGTATTGGGCATGGCGCGTACTACAGAGGCTGTCTTCGCCCAGCGTGAGATATCTACTGCGCGTATGCCAGCGGCGATGGAAATGATTAACTGGCCTTTGAGCAAAGGGGCGAGTTGCGTGGTGACCTCATGTATTTGCTGTGGCTTTACTGCTAATACGATGGTGGAAGTTCCGGAGATACCTGAGGCCAGATTGTCAACTGCGCGGATTGCGTAATCATCATGCAGACGTTGACGGTTCTCATCATTGATCTCGACCAAGCTGATATGACTGCCGCTGTAGCCCTTACCCATCATGCCGCCTATCAAGGCGGTTGCCATATTGCCACCACCCACGAAACAGATCTTCTTAGCCATGCTGCATACTCCTGTAGTGGTTCATTTCGGTTTATCGTAGTTGCGTACGCCAAAAATAGCAGTGCCTATACGCAGCATGGTCGCACCCTCGGCGATTGCGGCTTGGTAGTCGTGCGACATGCCCATGGATAAAGTATCCAAATGCAGACCAGCGCAATTGATGCGGTCCTTGAGGGTGCGTAAGTCTGCAAAAGCTGCGCGCTGTTGTGCTAAATCATCACTAGGTGCTGGGACGGTCATCAATCCACGCAGCTGGAGATTCGGTAGCGCTGCAATCTGAATCGCCAATTCGGTCGCATCTGTTGCTGCGACGCCACTTTTACTAAATTCACCACTGATATTCACCTGCAAACATATCTGCAAAGGTGGCAAGGTGGCGGGGCGTTGTTGCGACAATCTTTCAGCGACTTTGTATCTTTCTACGCTGTGCACCCAAGAAAAATTTTCTGCAATGGCACGCGTCTTGTTGCTTTGTATTGGACCTATGAAATGCCATTGTAAGGGCAGGTCGTGCAGGGCCGCCATTTTATTCAAGGCTTCTTGCAGATAATTTTCTGCGAAGTTAGTCTGTCCGGCGTGATAGGCTGCACGTACTGCATCGCTAGGGAAGTTCTTACTGACAGCAAGCAGCATGATGTTTTCATCAGCTCTATTGTAAGCATGTGCAGCAGCAGCTATGTTGGCATGCACGGCTTGCAAGTTAGAAGCGATTGTTGTCATAATCCCTAGCGCTGCCTGTCCTTAAATTACACGGCTGCTTGCCGCCTTACAAAACAGGGAAGATTATAATGGATATCACCGAGCTGCTTGCCTTCGGCGTTAAGAACAAAGCCTCCGACTTACATCTTTCTTCCGGATTGCCTCCGATGATACGGGTACACGGCGATATGCGTCGTATCAATCTGCCTGCAATGGATCATAAAGAAGTCCATGCCATGGTGTATGACATCATGAACGACGGACAACGTAAATTTTACGAAGAGAATAAAGAAGTCGATTTCTCCTTTGAGATTCCAAATTTGGCACGTTTCCGTGTCAATGCATTCGTGCAACAACGAGGTGCCGCAGCGGTTATGCGTACCATTCCTTCCAAGGTGTTGACGCTGGAAGACCTTAAAGCACCCAAGATATTCCAAGACATCGCTGATACACCGCGTGGCTTAGTGTTGGTCACAGGCCCTACTGGTTCAGGCAAATCAACCACGCTGGCGGCGATGGTCAACTACATCAACGCAAAAGAGATGGGCCATATTCTCACAGTAGAGGACCCTATCGAATTCGTGCATGAGAGTCTGAAGTGTTTGATCAACCAGCGTGAAGTCGGCCCGCACACTTTGTCATTCAACAATGCGCTGCGTTCTGCCTTGCGTGAGGATCCAGACGTCATTCTGGTTGGTGAAATGCGAGACCTGGAAACCATACGTTTGGCGATGACTGCTGCTGAAACGGGTCACTTGGTGTTTGGTACTTTGCACACCAGTTCTGCGGCCAAGACCATAGATCGTATCATCGACGTGTTCCCTGCAGATGAGAAAGAGATGGTGCGTGCGATGTTGTCCGAATCGCTGCGCGCGGTAATCTCACAAGCGCTGTTGAAGAATAAGGAGGGTACGGGTCGTGTCGCGGCACACGAGATTATGATCTGTACGCCAGCGATCCGTAACTTGATTCGTGAAGCCAAAGTGCCACAGATGTACTCAGCGATACAGACTGGACAAGGTTTGGGTATGCAGACGCTGGATCAGTGCCTCAGCACCTTGGTCAAGTCGGGTGCTATCGCATCCTCAGAAGCCCGTAGCAAGGCGATGAATAAAGACATGTTCCCCGGTTAAGTAAATCACGTACGTTAGGAAAACATCATGGAAAGAGACCAGGCCACTGAGCTGATACACAACCTTTTGCGCGGCATGCTCAGCCGTAAGGCGTCTGACCTATTCATCACTTCGGGCTTCCCGCCAGCATTCAAGGTGGATGGCAGGATGACGCCAGTCTCTAGCCAAATTTTGACGACGCAACATACCCAAGAGCTGGCACGAAGCCTGATGAATGACAGGCAGGCTGCTGAGTTCGAGACAGCGCACGAATGTAACTTCGCGATCAGCCCGGTCGGCATAGGCCGTTTCCGTGTCAACGTATTCATGCAGCAACAACGCGTGGGTATGGTGTTGCGTACCATCACCACTAAGATCCCCGAGTTGGATGAATTGGGTATGCCCGAAGTACTCAAAGATATCGTCATGACCAAGCGTGGACTGGTGATACTGGTGGGCGCGACAGGCTCAGGTAAATCAACCACCTTGGCCGCGATGTTGGGTCACCGCAACCAGAATAGTTACGGTCACATCATTACCATCGAAGACCCAGTCGAGTATGTGCATGATCACAAGAACTGCATCATCACCCATCGTGAAGTCGGCGTAGATACCGAATCATGGAGTGCTGCGCTGAAGAATACCTTACGTCAGGCGCCTGACGTCATCCTGATTGGTGAGATACGCGACCGCGAGACCATGGAATATGCAGTGGCCTTCGCCGAGACCGGTCACCTGTGTATGGCGACCTTGCACGCGAACAGCGCCAATCAAGCATTAGACCGTATCATCAACTTCTTCCCTGAAGAGCGTCGCGAGCAATTGTTGATGGACTTGTCGTTGAACACTAAGGCGCTCATCTCACAGCGTTTGATTCCTAACAAAGATGGTGCAGGCCGTGTCGCAGCGATGGAGATCATGCTTAATTCGCCATTGATCTCCGATCTAATCTTCAAGGGTGAAGTTCACAACATCAAGAGTGTGATGGGCAAGTCACGCGAGTTGGGCATGCAGACATTCGATCAGGCGCTGTTCGATTTGTTCGAGCAAGGCAAGATCGCTTATGAAGAAGCGCTCAAAAATGCTGATTCGGTCAACGACCTGCGTCTGCGCATCAAGTTGGAAAGCAAGAATAATCTGGACCGCAATGTGATGAGTGGTACTGAACATCTGCGGATGACATAAGCGGAGAATCTGGTGGCGAATGTAACGCCCATCAAGGAAATAGAACGCCTAAAGGCGTTAAGCGAATACCATATACTGGATACGCTCCCTGAACAGTCGTTCGATGACATCACCAAGTTGGCTGCACGATTAAGCCAGTTTCCCATTAGTTATATCGCTTTCTTCGACGAATCCCGCCAGTGGTTCAAGTCCAAGCTGGGTATTACCCTGAATCAGATGACGCGTGCCGATGTGTTCTGCGCACAACTTCTCTTTCATGCTGGTTCACCTCTGTTCGTAGAGGATGCGAGCCTACATCCCAATTTTTCTGATAGCCCCTTGCTGGGTGACACGCGCATACGTTGCTATGCGGGTGTGCCCTTGCTTAGTCATGGCGGAGAGGTGTTGGGTGCTTTGTGTGTGCTTGATACTCAGCCACATGAAATGGATGAAGGTCTGCGCGCCGCATTGCAAAGTCTGGCGCGCCTAGCCATGTTACTGCTGGAACACAAACGCAGCGAAGCAACTCTGGCGCAACTCAGTGCAGAAGTGAGTGAGCAAAAATTGGCCGACCCAGTCACACAAATGCCGAATCGTCGCGCTCTTGAGCGCAGTTTAGTCGTCGAGTGGGAGCGAGCCTTCCGCTACTCACAACCACTAAGCATCTTGATGCTGGACGTAGACGAGTTTAAATCCTATTGCGATAAATTCGGGCGTGAAGCGGGTGAAGGCGCGTTACGCCAACTTGCCGAGTTGATTGTACGTGAAGCACGTCAGCCGGATTTTATTGCCCGTTACTCGGTGGATCAGTTCGTCGTGCTATTGCCTGAGACAGACAGCGAAGGCGCTTTGAAGATCGCGGAACGATTGCGTTACAAGATAGAGCAGGGACGCTGGCCGCATCGCGCCATCACGGTTAGTGTGGGCTATGCAAGTTACGGTGTGCAGGCGGATGCCGAGGCCTTGTTAGCGCAGGTGGAGCACGCCATGGCGAACGCCAAGCAGTCAGGCCGCAACTGTGTGATGGCGATCAGCTAAGTTTATTTCTGCACCGCATCCTTGCGGTTACTTCCCGACACCATCTTGTATTGCAGCAAACGGCATTCGATTGCACCGTTGAACAAAGGCGTCTTGCGTGAAGGTGAGAGTCGCATCAACTTCAGTATGGCTTTGTCAGCAGTGAATAGGTAAGCCGTCCAGCCGCCGAACTTCTTCTTCAGCGCATCGCCCAGTTTGGGATACAGCACAGCCAACTCTTCCAACTCACCCATACGCTCGCCATACGGCAGGTTCGCAACCATCGTACCTTCAGCCGCCGGTGCTTCGATGTCCAAGATGTTGGCCTGCTTGAGTTCCACGCATTCGTCTAACCCGGCTTCTTGCAAGTTGCGGTATGCCGTCTTGAGCGCATCGCCGTAAAGATCGCTGCCATAGATGGGCAGTGGATGCGGTGCAATTTGTGCCGCCACCGCAGCTTCACGCATCTTGTTCCACAAGGGCGCATCAAAATTCTTGAGACGCTCGAAACCGAATGGGCGTGAGATACCGGGCTGGATGTTGAGCGACATCTGTGCCGCTTCAATCAGAAAGGTACCGCTGCCGCACATCGGGTCTACCAAGGCAGTGCCGGGCTTCCAGCCGCTCAGCAACAAGATGCCGGCAGCAAGGTTCTCGCGTATCGGCGCGATGTTGGTGTGCATACGCACACCACGCTTGAACAGGGGATCACCCGAAGTATCCAGATACAACATCATCTGGTCATCTTCTATGAAAGCATGGATGCGTGTATCAGGTTCCAGTGTGTCTACGCTAGGACGCTCGTTGCAATGTGCACGGAAGCGGTCACACACTGCGTCTTTGATCAGCAGGGTGACGAACTCCAAACTCTTGAGCGGACAGCGTATCGCGGTGACGTTCACGCGTATGGTATTGCTCACATCGAACCAGCGCTGCCATTGCAAATCGAACACTGTCTTGTAGACATCCTGCTCAGTACGATAGGTTGAAGACGAGACGCGCCAAAGGATGCGGCTGGCGACACGGCTCTCCAGATTGGCGCGGTAGCACAATTCCCAATCACCGGAAAAATGCACGCCACCGTCGGTGCGCTTAACGTGTTGCGCGCCCATGCTCTCCAAATCACTTTGGAGCAGGGCTTCTAGTCCGCGTGGACAGGGGGCGAAAAATTCAGGCATGGACAGTACTCAGTTCAGAAAGGTTTGACGGTGACGAGGATTACGATGGCGGTCAGGAGCAGCACAGGAATCTCATTGAAGAAGCGGAACCACACATGACTGCGCATGTTGCGGTCGGCGGCGAATTCTTTGACCAGCTTGCCGCAGTAATGATGGTAGCCGTACAGCACAACCAGCAGTACCGCCTTGGCATGCATCCAAGGGCCAGTGATGCCTTCGCCGAACCATAGCCACAGACCAGAGACCAGCACTAACCAAGAGATCGGCGTGACGAAACGGTAGAGCTTGCCTTCCATCAACTTGAGGCGTGCGATGTCGCTAGCGTCAGTCGCCATGGCGTGATTGACAAAGATACGTGGCAGATAGAACAGCCCGGCGAACCAGCTGACGACCATAATGATGTGAAATGCTTTGATCCAGAGATACATGAAAATAAATCCTTATTTAGAAAGGCGCCGGCGGAACAACACCAGCGCGATGTAAAAAGCGATCAGGGCGTAGCACGCTAATACAACGACATGCAGCAAGACCTGAGGTGGCACTTTGTCGGTTAGCAAGGGTCTCGCCAGATCGATTGCGTGGGTCAACGGCAACCAGGCTGAGACGGCTTGCAGCCAACTGGGCAATTGCGAGACCGGAAAAAATACCCCACATAATATCACCATAGGCGTAATGATCAGCGTGAAGTAGTACATGAAGAAGTCATAGCCGGGTGCCAGCGAGGTCATGATCAAGCCCAGTGAGGCGAAGCAAAGACCGACTAAGAAGGCCAGTGGGATGATCCACAGCGACAGCGCAGAGTGCGTCAACCCCATCACCCAGATCACCGCCAGCACAGCGAGGCCAGATAATAAACTCTTGCTCGCAGCCCAGATCATCTCGGAGAACACCACGTCGTCTAGCGTGATGGGGGTGTTGAGGATGGCTTCCCAAGTGCGCTGCTCATGCATGCGTGCGAAGCCTGAATACAGTGCTTCGAAGCTGGCCGAGTTCATCGTGCTATAGCAAACTGTCCCAGCAGCGAGGAAGGTGATGTAGGGGATGCCGTCTATGGCGGGCAACATGCCACCTAAGCCATAACCCAAGCCCAACATATAGATTACCGGATCAGCCAGATGGCCCAACACGGAGGACGCCGCCATCTTCTTCCACACCATGAAGTTGCGCCGCCAGATGGGAATAAAACGGCGGCTAAATTGCGGTAGCGTGTAGTGATTAGTGCGCATGGTTTCTGTCCTCTGCGATGGCGGCGAGTGCGCGCGCAACCGGCACAACGCCCTCACCCTTGGCAAACACACAGCCCTTGGAAGTGCCCATAGCCACGATGCGCTCGCCTTGTGTGAAGGTGTGTTGCATATACATATATTTCTCGTCGCTGTGTGTCACCTCTAGTCGAACTTGATAGCGATCGAACAGCCGTAGTGGTTTCTTGTAAGTCATCGTGTGCTCGGCGATGAGCGGCATCCAGCCACGTTTGAACATCGTGCGCAGCAAGCCAGAGCGGATGAATAGATCAATGCGATTGAGGTCGCAGATGGTCAGATAGCGACCATTGTTCATATGCATGGCGAGGTCTAAATCGTTCGGCAACACGCGCAGATTCAGTTCGCTCACGAAATGGTCGGGGTCATCCAAGCGTGCGCGGAACAGCGACAGGATGTAGACGTAGAGCATGCGAAAGATGAGGCTCATTAGTCGCGCATCTCCCTGCCAGTTAATTTCAAGAACACATCTTCAAGATTCGCGGGTCTGGACAAGTAGCGCAATTCGCTCTGTGCTTGCAGATGCGCGACCAAGGGCTGTGCATCGTTGACATAGCAGAACACCGACTCGCCGCTGATCTCATGTCTATGCGCGAATTGCGCGGCATAGCGTTGCGCCCAGACTGCCGAAGTTTCGCCGAACACCTCGACTACTTGTGGCTCGATATTCTGTTCTATCAGCTCACGCGGAGAACCTGTCGAGATCAACTTGCCGTTGTCCATTACTGCTAGTCGATGGCACAGGCGCTCAGCTTCTTCCATGAAGTGGGTGGTGAGCAGCAGCGTCTTACCTTGCGCGGTGAGCGCTCGCAAACGTTGCCAGATCAGATGGCGCGCCTGTGGGTCTAGCCCCGTGGTGGGCTCGTCTAGGAAGATGATGTCGGGATCGTTCACCAGTGCGCGAGCTAGTGTCAGCCTGCGCTTCATGCCGCCCGACAAGGTCGGTACACGAGCATCGCGCTTGGAAGTGAGATTGGCGAACTCAAGCAGGGCAGGGATGCGCGCATGGATCTGCGCATCGCTCATGCCGAAGTAGCGGCCATACACCAACAGGTTTTCGGTGACGGTGAAATCAGGGTCTAGATTGTCGAACTGCGGTACCACACCCACACGCAATCGAGCGACACGCGCATCGCCAGGCACGGCGTGTTGCAACAGATGTAGCTCACCGCTATCGGGTGCGATTAGCCCCAGCAACAAACGTAAGGTGGTGGTCTTGCCTGCACCATTGGGGCCCAACAGTCCGAAGCATTCGCCCTTGTGGATATCTAAATCCAGACCATCTACCACCCGTAAACTGCCATAGGATTTTTGTAAGCCACGTGCTTGTATGACGGTGTTCACAGCTCGCTCCCTAGAAAATGCTTGCGCACAATTTTGCGCAGTTGCGCCAAGCGTCCGTGGAAGTAATGCCCCGCTTCTGGCAACACCACGATGGGCAGATGTTGAGGACGCGCCCAGTCCAGCACATCACTTAATGCCACGACCTCATCCTGCTCGCCATGAATAACCAGCGTGTTAGGCGCGACCACAGGTGCGACAATCTTGAGCTCGGTGGTCGAGGCGAAACGCCCCACCGCAGGGCCGGCTAGCACCAGATACTTAGGATGCAATTGGTTTGCGGCTCGGGTGGCGATATAGCCGCCGAAAGAAAATCCGGAGAGGATCAAAGGCAGGTCTTCACCGAAATGTTCTTGCGCATAACGCACCACCGCAATCATGTCTTGCAGCTCGCCATCGCCGCCGGTGAACTCTCCTTCACTCGCGCCCACGCCACGGAAATTGAAGCGAAAGGTCACGCAGCCTAGCTCGGTGAAAGTCTTAGCCAAGGTTGTCGCAACCTTGTTCTCCATCGTGCCACCCATCGTCGGCAGTGGATGTGCCACCACCGCGATAGCGCGCGGGCTT
>JBBQKX010000065.1:0-11316 GCA_038327315.1 Burkholderiales bacterium
TCGAAGCACACCTTACCGGTCTGATTGGTATGCAAACTCAAGTGATAGCCCAATTGCTCCGCCCACTTTGCAGCTTGATACAAACCTATGCCCAAACCTTGCTGCGAGTGAACGACAGTGCGCAATAGATACGGCAGACTAGCTTGAGAGATGGCGCTACCACTGTCACACACCCTTAGGATGAGTCCTTTATCGTAGCGAATCTCCACCCCCACATTGAGATCAGGTTCGGACTGGCGCTTACGCAAGGCGTTATCCAGCAAGTTATCCAGCACACAATCAAACAAGCCGGAGGGCACTTTAATATCTGGCAAGAGTGATGGGGCGTGCCAAGCTATCTGCAAATGCTGATTGCGCTGTCGCAAACCGTCCCACCACACAGATAGCGTCAGCATAGATGCATCTTCTTCACCCTCTTGGTTAAGCTGCAATTTACTTAAAGTCTGTTCTATGCGCTGCGTCAGCGACGGCAGCTGCTGCTGCAGCAACTGTTGAGCCCGCTCACCACTTGTTTGCGCGATGGCCGTCAGCGTGAGTAAGGACTGCACCATGTTCTTTAGGTCATGGGTCAACCGTGACCCCGTTTCATACACCGCCTGCATGCGCGTGATGTCGCGCAAACTTTGCTCACGCACTTTGGCTTGATAGAAATAGCCCACCAATTGGCTGAGCAAGTGCACATGCAGCAATACTGTCGGGCTTAAGGCGTGTTTGGCGTAAACAGTCAAACGCAAATCAGCCTCATTCAGTACCACAGCATGCGGACTGAACACGCCCAACTGCCCCGCTTTTTCAGGCGTTTGCCATGACAAACCGGACATCCAGTGCAGGTCGGCCAGCAAGGCCGTGGCTGTCGTCAAATAACTTTCCGCATTCGGTGAGTGCTGGGCCGCATTGGCGAGTCGTATCAGCCAGCTTTCAAATGGCGTACCAATATTCAACAGATAGCGCGAGAACACAACTTGCAAGCCATTGAAACCAAAAAGTGGATTCCACAAACCACCCAAGGCCAGCAAGATAAGACCCATCAAGAAAAGGGTACGCAACAGTGCCTCTACATAGTCGATACGCGCCAAGGTCATGAATGCCAAACTGCCCAGCACCACCAAAGCCAGCAGCATATAAAGCATCAGGCTGTAGAAGAAGTCTATGCTCTGCGCACTCTCAGGCTCACGATTTTCAGCCGGCAAGAACATCAAAATCGGCAACATCACTGGTAACACATATATAAGCAACAAACGGCCTATTTCTATGCTGTCTTGCGCGGCGAAAAGATTAGGTACCACCCAGAGCAGTAACAGCGTGAGGAGATAGACCATCTTGATCAGACTGAATATACGCGCCCAGATAGACCGATACGCCAATACACGCCCACCCACCAAGCCGAATAGACCGATTAGCCAAAAAGCCATCACCCACCAATTCAGGGCGAAAAACACCATCAAGGCCAGCATCGCAATAAGTGCAATTGCCCACGCACTCAACTGACCATCGCCACGCCATAGCGGCTGCCAGATCAGAAATAAACCCAGATGCGCCAACATTAATGGGTGTACCCATGCACTCTCCATGCCAACCAATAAGACGGCATGCAAAGCCAATAACATCGCGATCAACACCCATCGCCCGGTACGTAATCGATTGCCTATCTTTAGCGTCAGCATTTCATCACCTAACTGTTGAGATTCCGTCAATCATTCCAAACAAACGCACTTGCAGACATCGCCAGTACTACTCAAACCCAGCTCGCAGCTCATCCCGAAAGATTTGCAAGCAGCTGTATTTATGTGGAATACTCCATACTCCACCAGAGCAGCTATATATATATTCAGTTCGTGGCACGAGAATTGCGTTTAGATTGGCGAAGTACACACAATCAGGAGAATACATCATGAAACGCACTCAATCGGGTTTTACCTTAATCGAAATCGCCATCGTTTTGGTGATCATAGGCTTGCTGCTAGGTGGCGTGCTTAAAGGTCAAGAACTCATCAACAGCGCCAAGGTAAAGAACCTAGCCACTGATTTCCGCAACATCCCAGTTTTCATCTATGGCTACCAGGATAAATTCAAGTCCTTGCCGGGTGATGATGCAAACGTCGTAAATCACCTTACCGGAAGTACCTCATGTGCTGCAGCAGTTGGCAAGTGCACCCTTGGTAATGGAATTATAGATGGTGCATGGAATGCAACAAACGATGCAACTAGCGAAAGCATACTGTTCTGGCAGCATGTGAGACTAGCTGGTCTTACTGCTGGCTCTACTACAGTTGGCGCTACTGATTACTTACCGCTTAATGCAGCTGGGGGCTCTATAGGAATTCAAAGTGGCACCACTGACTTAACTGCAACTCCAATCAAAGATTTATCCTTACCCACAGCTATTGCAATTCGTGGCACGTATATCATTTGCTCACCGAACATTCTTGGTAAGTTTGCCAAGCAACTGGACATCCAACTGGATGATGGCAATACAGCTAGTGGGTCGATGATGGCAACCCCCACTACCGGATACGTGCTAGGCGCAGCAGCTACAGCAACAAACCTCATCGATGAGGCAGCAATCTACACAGTCTGCATGGGCGTTTAATTCAAACTCCGGCGTGACACTCAAGACCCGCTACGGCGGGTTTTGTTTTTTGTGGTTCGCCTAAATCCTGAATCCCAATTGCGTCTTTTCATCCGCAAGCGTATAAACACATAAGCACACAAACACCTAAGGGGGAATTTATGAATATGACACGTTGGAATGTGGCCGTTTCTGCCAATACAGATCAATCTCTGCGGATGTTTTTAGCCAGCCAAGGCGGGGGTAAAAAGGGTGATTTATCACGCTTTATTGAGGATGCCGTACAGGCGCACATCTTGGAACTCTCTGCCGAACAGGCAAAAGCTACTAACGCAAATGTGAGCGAAACAGATATGACTGCGATACTAGATGAAGCCATTACGTGGGCGCAAAAACGCTGATGCGTGTTGTCCTTGATACCAATCTGTTGTTCAGTGCGCTGATTTCCCCCTATGGTGCGCCCGATGTCATTTATCGCGCATGGCGTGCAGCGCGCTTTGAGGTGGTAACCTCGCAAACACAACTGGAAGAAATTCGCCGCGCCAGTCGTTACCCCAAATTTCAATCTGTCTTACAACCTGCCAAAGTGGGCGCGATGCTGAACAATTTGCAACGTGCGCAGGTATTAGAGAAATTGACCCTCACATTGGAGGCGGATGATCCTAACGATAGTTTTTTGCTGGCGATGGCATTGCAAGGTGACGCGGATTATTTGGTCACGGGCGATCATCGTGCGGGGCTGCTGCAAAGAGGCCATATTGAGCGAACGCGTATCGTTACCCCCGCCGTTTTTTGTACCGAGGTGCTGCGCTAAATGCGCATTTAACCGCCCGTAAATTTTTTTAATCCCCTTAATGTAAAAGGCATTTCTAAAATACTCTCGCTATGACGACGACTGAATTCTCCGGCTTAATCGGCCATGCCCACGAGCTACTCGCCCGCTTGGAAAAAATGCTTCCCTCTGCAACTCCGCCTGCACCCGATTGGGATGCGGCGAGTGCATTCCGCTGGGATCACAAACAGCGCATGCTCAATCCGGTGGCAAACTTTCAACGCATAAAACTCTCAGACCTTTCGGGTATCGATAATCAGAAGCAACGCATCCAGCAGAACACGCAGCAATTCGTCGCGGGCGGTACGGCTAATAACGTGCTGCTCTCCGGCGCACGCGGCACGGGAAAATCTTCCTTGGTCAAAGCGCTGCTCAACGAATATGCAGTACAAGGCTTGCGCTTGATACAGATAGACAAGCAAGGTTTGGTCGATCTGCCACTCATTATTAACTTGGTACAGGGTCGAGTAGAACGCTTCATTTTGTATTGCGATGATTTGTCTTTCAATGCCGATGAGGATGGCTACCAAACCTTGAAAGCCGCGCTGGATGGCGACTTGGTGGCGTTCTCTGACAATCTGCTTATCTACGCCACTTCGAATCGCCGCCACTTGATGCCCGATTACATGAGCGACAATCTCGCTACAAAGTATGAGGGCGACGAGATACACCCCGCGGAAAGTGTGGAAGAAAAGGTCTCGCTCTCCGAACGCTTTGGCCTATGGATCTCTTTTTATCCCTTCAGTCAGGATGAGTATCTGGCTGTCGCAGCACATTGGTTGCAACATCACGGCTGGCAGGGCGGCATGACAGAAGAAGTGCGTCGCGCCTGTCTGCAATGGTCGCTATCGCGTGGCTCACGTAGTGGTCGTGTCGCAGGGCAATTTGCTAGGGATTGGTGCGGACAGTATTTAACGCCACGCTGACTCACACCCATCCCCACCCTAGCCCTCCCCTTGAAGGGGAGGGAATGACTTCAGAAACCGACCATTCATGACATCCACAAAAATAATCGAAGTTGCCGCTGCCGTACTACTCCGCGCAGATGGCTCTTTTCTGTTGGCACAGCGCCCAGAAGGCAAAGCCTATGCAGGTTATTGGGAGTTCCCAGGCGGCAAGGTGGAGCTTGCAGAGACCGCATATCAAGCGCTATGCCGAGAGTTAAGGGAAGAGTTGGGTATCACGGTAACACGAGCACATCCCTGGCTGACCCGCATCTACACTTACCCTCATGCAACGGTGAAATTACATTTCTTTCGTGTCTACGAATGGCAAGGTGAGCCACAGGGACTGGAACAACAGCGCCTTTCTTGGCAAAGTTTTCCGCAATTAAGCGTCGCACCCTTGCTACCTGCCAACGCACCTATCTTGAGCGCACTCCAGTTACCACCGCTTTATGCGATTAGTAATGCTGCCGAATTGGGCACTGACAAATTCCTGTTAAGACTCGAAGTCGCACTCCAGCGAGGGCTACGCCTTTTGCAAGTGCGCGAATCCCATTTGCCTAGACCTGACATGCAAAGCTTTACATTAGAAGTCGTGAAGCTGTCACACGCACACGGTGCACGAGTAATGATCAACGGCGATGCGGAACTCGCAAAAAGTGTGGGGGCGGATGGACTCCATCTGACGGGGAAGCAATTACATGCCTGCGAAGTTAGGCCAGATTTCGACCTATGCTCAGCCTCTTGTCACTCGGCAGAAGAATTGCGCATTGCAGGAAAACTGGGCTTCGATTTCGCGCTACTCAGTCCTGTACTGCCTACCCTAAGTCATCTAGGCGCAGCTCATCTGGGTTGGGAGAAGTTTTCAATATGCATAGAGGGTACGGCATTGCCTGTTTATGCACTGGGCGGTTTAGTAGCAGAGGATATGCCTATTGCGTTGGCGCATGGCGCTCACGGTATTGCCCTGATGCGTCAAGCTTGGTGAGAGTCTTCTATAAAATCCTGCTGATCTGGCGCAATCTCAACGCGATACTCCCCGTTTGCCCACTTACCCAAATCTATCATCTTGCAACGCTCACAGCAAAATGGGCGGTGCGGATTTTTGCTGTCCCACGCAGAAGTCTTCTTGCAATGGGGACAAGTGACCATGAGTGACTTATCCATACTCATAGCGTCAGACTACAAAAGGTGAGTTCAAAAGGAACGTCATACTCGAATACCGTCGACTTGGCTGCATAGTTGGCATCGACAAAGCGTATGTTGATGGCATATTTATTCGCGCTGACTTCTGGAAGACAAGCCAAATTACGACTCAGACTCACGCGCAACATTTGCGCAACTCGCCCGCCCTGCATTTGCTGGAATGAACCTTGATGTGCGGTGAAGTGCAGGACTTTGCCGCTTTCTCGCAACAATCTCAACACAATAGTAATCGCTGCATTGATGGGTAACAAAGGCGCCAGCCACTGTTGCAAGTTTTGCCGCCTAATAGCAACTGTTTGCTCCTGCCAATAATGATAGGAGGGCAAATCGAATTGGCATGTTCCGCCGGGCATGCAAGCCCTTTGTTTGATACCCATCAGCCACTCGTTTTCACGCAGGTGCTGACCAATCTTACCTGTCATAGCCAACAGATCAGCAGCTGCCTTTTCGATCACCACGAGTACTTCATCCAGTGCTTCTTCAGAGATTGCTGGGTTGTTATGCAGATTGGAAAGTGTGCGCTTTTGACGCTCCAACTCTTGCAGCAACTCTGACTTCAAGTCGGCTCGACCCGCCACTTCAAGGATTTCGAATAAAGTTGCTAGCCCAGAGTGGTGATCCACACTGGATTCACCATCAAGAAAGTGCTTCATACGCGCGAACAAGTCCTCAAGCCGCAGCATAGTGCGCACTTTTTCATTAAGGGGAAACTCGTAATTGATCACGCGATTATCGCCATGGGGTTGGTGATGAAATATTAGCGTCGAAAGATATTGCAATAAGCAGTTGGCGTCAATCGCTTATCGAAAAATAAACTTGATGCAAGGCATGTACCTGCTTTTCAAGTTGCGCCAAACTGCCATCGTTGTGTATCAAATCCGTCGCTTTACTCAAGCGTTCGGCACGACTGCTCTGCTGAGACAAGATGCTTCGAACTTCAACTTCACTCAAGTTGCTACGCTGCATTACACGCTCGATCTGTTGATCTTCGGGGCAGTCCACAACCAATATCCTTTGTACCCACTTCATGTACGCAGGGCTTTGCAAAAGTAAGGGAACGACCAACACAACGTAAGGTGCATCATTCACGCTGTCGAATGCTTCTTGAACACGTAGGCGTATCAAGGGATGAATCAAAGCTTCCAGCCTTTTTTTGGCCTCAGAATCCGAAAATATCAGCTTGCGCATCTTGGCACGATCAAGTGCGCCAGCTGTATCCAGACTATCAGGGCCAAAAACGCGAGTGATCTCGATAATTGCCCCACCGCCGGCTTGAGTCAACTGGTGTGCGATTTCATCGGTATCGATGATGTAGGCGCCGAGATTGCCGAATAACTTGGACACAACAGACTTGCCGCTGCCTATACCACCCGTCAAGCCGACACACAATCGCTGTTTTGCCGCAGACATTACGACCCCGAGATCAACTGCAAATAACGTTGCGTGAGTTCTTGGCCCCAGAATAAGGTAATCAAGCCAGCGCCCACCAAATAGGGGCCAAAGGGAATAGGGACGTTTCGGCCATGACGCATGGCTATGATGAGTGTGATGCCTATCACGGCTCCAACCAGCGAAGATAGCAAGATAATGAGTGGCAACATCTGCCAACCAAACCACGCGCCCAAGGCAGCCAGCAATTTAAAGTCGCCGTAACCCATACCTTCTTTACCGGTAACCAGTTTGAACAACCAATACACACTCCACAACACCAAATAACCTAGCATCGCCCCAATGACGGCGGTGGATAAGGATGTGTAAGTGCCAAAGATATTGAAGATTAAACCCAGCCAAAGCAGCGGTAGCGTAATGTCATCGGGTAACAACTGAGTATCGAAATCAATGGCCGCTAGTGCTATCAACGCCCAGATGAAAATCAATGCGCCGAGCGCAGCTATGCCAAATCCAAAGTGGTAGCCTGCAAATGCACATAGCACACCGGTGATCGCCTCTACGAGTGGGTAGCGGACAGATATCCCAGCGCCGCATCCCTTGCACTTCCCGCGCAGGAATACATAGCTGATGACAGGGATGTTTTCCCAAGCACTAATAGCGTGATTGCAATGTGGGCATGCAGAGCGGGGGGTAAGTAAATTATAGGGTGGCGACGCCAGTATCTCCTCACCACGCATCTCGGCACACTGTTGCTGCCACCCTCGTTCCATCATCTTAGGTAAACGGTGTATCACCACATTGAGAAAACTGCCTACGATTAAGCCGAGCAATAGGCACGATAAAATAAAAGCGGCCGGAGCCGCTTGTAATGCTTCAAATAAACTCATTCTCAAGATTCACTGTATAAATAGTTTTATCGTATTAGCGCAGGGGGCTAAACCTGCCCCCCAGTATTTTTTAGACGACTTGTCCCATTTTGAAGATAGGTAGATACATCGCAATGACCATACCGCCAATCAGCGTACCCAACACAACCATGATGATAGGCTCCATCAAGCTGGAAAGCGCATCAACTGCATTATCCACTTCTTCCTCATAGAAATCAGCCACCTTGGACAACATCGCATCCAATGAACCGGCCTCTTCACCGATGGCCACCATCTGCAGCACCATGCTAGGGAATACTTGGGTATCTTGCATCGCAACTGTCAAGCTATTACCTGTGGTGACCTCACGCTGTATCGCCTTGGTTGCATCAAAATAAACTGCATTACCCGCCGCACCCGCAACCGAGTCAAATGCTTCAACTAGGGGTACACCTGCAGCGAACATGGTGGCAAGTGTACGACTCCAACGCGCGATACTCGCCTTGCGTATCAACGGTCCAAAGATAGGCAACCTTAGTATCAACCTATCCATGACGCCTTGCATCTTCTTGCTGCGTTTCCAGAAATAAAAGAATGTGTAAATACTACCGCCTGTTATACCAAATATCGCCCACCAGTAGGACACAAAGAAATCTGAGATTGCCATGATCACCAAAGTAGGTCCTGGCAGGTCGGCACCAAAATTTGCGAACAACTCTTTGAAAGCAGGAATCACGAAAATCATAATTACTGCGGTGATGATAACTGCAACGGCAATAATCGAAATTGGATAAAACAAGGCAGATTTAATCTTGCCCTTGATGGCCTGAATTTTTTCTTTATAGGTAGCCAAGCGTTCCAGCAGACTATCCAAGATACCTGCTGCCTCACCCGCACCAATCAAGTTGCAATATAGCTCATCGAAGTACAAGGGATATTTCTTGAATGCTTGTTGCAAGCTGCTGCCCGTTTCCACGTCGGTCTTGATATCAAACAACAGTTTTGCGACCGATGGATTGCTATGGCCTTTGCCTACGATGTCGAATGCTTGCAGCAAAGGAACACCTGACTTCAACATCGTTGCCAACTGGCGAGTGAACAATGCAATATCCTTCTCGCTAACAGACTTACCAGATGAGCGAAGTTTTTTCACCTTGGTGACATTGACACCCTGACGACGCAAAGTAGCAGAGACAACTGCTTCTCCAGCAGCACGCATCTCGCCTTTAATCACTTTACCAGTCTTATCTCGCCCTTCCCAAAGATACGAACTTTCTTTGGGTTTTTGATTTCTTTGTGCGACAGCCATAGTGTCTCCGTTCGGTTCACTGTTGATTCTTGGCGGGTATCATGCCGAGCTTTATCACTAATGTAAAGCTGCCACAATCGCTGAGTCTCATTTGGATCAAATGGAACTTACAGCACTCAACTCCAAGTAGAATAATTATTTGGGTATACGTGTTTGTATTGGGAAGATACGTACTACTTTCACCACCCTGTCTTGCGTTTGTATGATTTCCATTGGGTAGCCCGCAATTTTCATACTAGTCCCCGCCTCTGGAATATCTTCCAAGTGCTCTAATATCAATCCATTCAAAGTCTTGGCTCCATTCACGGGGAAGTGCAAACCCAATTTTCGATTCAATTCTCGCAAACTGCTACCACCCTCAAGCAGTAGACTTCCATCGTCATGACGCAAATATTTTCCAGTCTGACTTGGGGCCTGGGTCGTAAACTCACCGACGATTTCCTCCAAAATATTTTCTAGTGTCACCAAGCCCAATAATTCGCCATATTCGTCAACCACCAAACCTAAACGAGTATGTCTTTCTTGGAATTGCTGTAATTGCTTTAGTAACGGCGTATCCGAAGGGATGAAATATGCTTCATGCAACACCGACCTTAAATCTTGAAGATCGAACTCTTCCTCCTGCAATAAGGATAATGCTCGCTTGATGTGCAATATCCCGACGATATTGCTAGGCGCACTTTCATATACAGGCAACAGTGTGTGATGGCAGGTGATGATTTGATTACGTATCTCTTCTGCACTGAGGCCGATATCTAATCCCTCAATTTGATTGCGAGGAATCATCACATCATTCACCGTGATGCGCTCCAAATCGACCAGATTCAGCAACATCTTCTGATGTTTGCGGGGCATAAAATGCTCTGCATCAAGCACTAAGCCCCGCAACTCTTCCATGGTCATCTTGTGTTTACTCTGGTCAGTCTGAACCTTGATCCTCATCACCCACAACAAGGCTCGTACAATAGCCGTCGCAATGAATACCACCGGATAGAACAATTTAACCAAAGGTGCAAGCAGATAGCTGGAAGGCAAGGCGACACGCTCGGGATAGGTTGCCGCGATGATTTTGGGCATAATCTCACTAAACACAACAATCAAAAAAGCAGTTGCGAGTGTGCCCATCAACATCGCCGACTCATTTTGTCCAAACAAACGCAAGACGATGATTCCGGATAGCGTCGCTGCGGCGACGTTCAGGACGGTATTCCCTAACAAGATGGAACCCAGTAGTTGATCTATCCTACCCAGCAGTCCTGCGGTGATTTTTGCACTCTTATTACCTTTGCGTACCAAGTGATTCAAGCGGTGGCGATTGATTGCCATCATGCTGGTTTCAGAGGCAGAGAAGAACCCGCTCAGTACGAGCAGAAGACACAAAAAACCGATTAGGGTGTACAGCGAAAAGTATTCCAATGAGGTTTCAGTAGTTCAAATGATGATTTGAGTATCGGGTAAGCCACGCACGAGTGTCAAGGTCGCGCTGCAGCATGCTTACGCATACTCCACTTAAACATGAGCACGCCAGCAATGACCATAGGTACGCTCAACCACTGCCCCATACTGATTCCGAATGTCATTAGACCGAATATCCCGTCATCCGGATTGCGGGTGAATTCCCCCAAGAATCTGAAGCTGCCGTAACCAATCAAAAACAGACCAGAGACCGAGCCTACTGGTCGAGGTTTGCGTGCGAACCACCACAAGATGATGAACAACAACACGCCTTCCAGCGCGAACTCATATAGTTGTGATGGGTGGCGGGGAATATTGTCAGCTCTGGGGAATACCATCGCCCAAGGCAAATCCGTAGGCCGCCCCCACAACTCGCCGTTAATGAAATTACCCAATCTACCGAAGGCCAGGCCCGGCGGCACAAGAGGTGCAATGAAGTCCATCAGTGCTAGCCAGTGCATCTTCTGTTGCTTGGCAAAAATCGCCATCGCCACTAGCACCCCCAAGAATCCACCATGAAAGGACATGCCTCCTTCCCATACGGCGAGAATTTTTAACGGGTGCGAGAAGTAATATCCGGGGTTATAGAACAACACTTCACGTAAGCGCCCTCCCAAAATCACACCCAGTACACCATAGAACAACAAGTCGTCTAAGAGCTTAGGGGTCAACTGCGGATGAGCCAGCATGACAATGCGTTTACGTCCCAAAAAGATAAAGGTAATGAAGCCTGCCAGATACAT
>JBBQKX010000066.1:0-11196 GCA_038327315.1 Burkholderiales bacterium
CGCGTTCATAGATGAGGACACCTGCATAGGCTGCACCTTGTGTATACAAGCCTGCCCAGTCGATGCCATCGCCGGTGCAGCCAAACAGATGCATACCATCATCAGCCGCGAGTGCACTGGTTGCGAATTGTGCGTAGCGCCTTGCCCTGTGGATTGCATCAGCATGCAAGTGATAGAAGAAAAAATTGGCAACTGGAAATGGAAGTATCCCATTTTCGCGCTAACACCTGTGAAGCCGTGACAGAAGACATGACCAAACTCCATAAATTCCATGGTGGTGTACATCCGCCCACCAACAAAACGCAATCGACACGCACGGCCATCGCGCAGATGCCGTTGCCTGCCAAGTTAATCATTCCCTTCCATCAGCACGTGGGCAACACTGCCAAGCCGCTGGTAGTCGCTGGCGACCACGTATTCAAAGGCCAACTTATAGGTTTGCCCGAAGACAGTGTTTCCAGTGCGATACACGCCAGCACCTCGGGGACTATCACCGAGATTGGCATGCAGGTGGTGGCCCATGCATCAGGGCTGCCCGACCTCTGTGCCACGTTGGTTCCAGATGGTAAAGATGAGTGGGGCAAACGTGATGGCATCGATTTCTTGACCTCAATCAATGCAAATGTTCGCCAAATGTTACGTCTGGCTGGCGTAGTTGGACTCGGCGGCGGCGTATTCCCCAGCGACATCAAGCTGCGCACGGGTAAACATAAGGTCAGAACACTGATTATCAATGGCGCGGAATGTGAACCCTATATCACCTGTGACGATATGCTGATGCGCGAACGTGCTGAGGAGATCATCAAGGGCGCAGAAATCATGCGCTGGGCGCTGGAAGCAGACAATGTACTGGTAGGCATAGAAGACAACAAACCTGAAGCCATTGCTTCCATGCAGATTGCCGCAGCAGCGAGTAAAGATGACATCAAGGTCGTGACTGTACCCACCATCTATCCAGGTGGCGGTGCCAAACAATTGATCCGTATGCTGACTGGCATAGAGGTTGCAGCCGGCGTGCGCTCAACCGACAAAGGTGTGCAGTGCTTCAATGTAGCCACCGCGCAAAGCATCTACCGTGCAGTCGCATTTGGTGAGCCGCTGGTGTCACGCATCGTGACTGTCACCGGCAATGTACAGCGTCCACAAAATCTGGAAGTACTAATAGGCACACCCGTGAGCGATGTCGTGGCATACGCAGGTGTGTTGCCCGACACCGACAGCTACATCATGGGCGGCCCTATGATGGGTTTGCCGCTACCCAATGCTGGTGTCTCTATCGTCAAAGCCGCCAACTGCATCATCGCGTCCTCGCCAAAATTATTCCCGCCTGCACCACCCGCCATGCCCTGCATACGCTGCACGCGTTGCGCAGAGGCTTGCCCAGCAGAGTTACAACCGCAAGACTTGTATTGGTTCTCTAAATCCAAGGAGTTCGGCAAGGCACAGGAATACAACTTGTTCGACTGCATAGAATGCGGTGCGTGCAGTTATGTCTGCCCCAGCCACATCCCGCTGGTGCAGTATTACCGTTTTGCCAAGAGCGAGATATGGGCACGCGAAGCCGACAAGACATCCGCCGATGCAGCACGTGAACGTTTCGAGTTCCGCGAATACCGCATCGAGCGTGAGAAACAGGAGAAAGCAGAGAAGTTAGCTGTGAAAGAGAAGGCTGCGGCTGAGGCAAAGTTGCAAGCCGCCAAGCTCGCTGCCGAACAAGCGGTGGCGGCCCCAGCCCCCGTTACTACGACAGCACCTGCTGAATCTGTTGCGCCTACAGATGATGCACAAACCAAGATCCAAGCAGCCATCGAGCATGCTAAACAACAGGCTGCCGCAGTGAAACCCAAAAATACCGAACAACTCACCTTGCAACAACTCGCAGAGATCGCCGACATTGAAACGCGTCGCGCGCGTATCCATGAGTTGGCAGGGAACGATGTTGAAACCAAGGAATAATATGCGCAAACACAGCAATCAGATAAGCGCGTTTTTCTCGCCTTTTATCAGCAAGTCCGACAGCGTGTCAGCCATCATGCTCAAAGTGATACTCGCCTTGATCCCTGGCATCGCCTTGTATGTGTGGTATTTCGGCCCCGCCATCTTGGTATCCATCACCCTGGCGAGCATCACGGCATTGGCGACCGAGGCCGCGATGCTCAAGCTGCGCAAGCGACCCATCGCCCCGTTCCTAAAAGACAACAGCGCATTATTAACCGCTTGGCTGCTGGCGCTTTCTATCCCGCCGCTCGCACCCTGGTGGCTGATTGTCGTTGGCACCGCATTCTGTATCGCAGTGGCAAAGCATTTGTATGGCGGACTGGGTAACAACCCGTTCAACCCAGCGATGATAGGTTACGCGGTACTGATTGTTTCCTTCCCTGTACAAATGACGCATTGGATTAGCCCGCACGGCATGGGCGAGTTCGAGTTGAGCTTCATGCAACAACTACAATACATCTTCTCAGGCATTTTGCCGGACGGCATCACGCTTGATGCGATTACCATGGCCACCCCCTTGGATACGCTCAAGACTCAATTGCATCTTGCACATCCGGTGAGCGAGATTCTCACCCAACCCATCTTCGGGCGCTTAGCCGGACATGGCAGCGAAATGGTTGCGGGCGGCTTTCTGATTGGCGGCCTGTATCTGCTGGCCACCCGCATCATTTCTTGGCATCTGCCAGTTGCCTATCTGGGCACTTTGTTCACCATCGCTGGCATCTTTCATCTGGTCGACCCTACGCATTACGTAGAGCCGCTGTTCCATTGGTTCTCAGGGGCTGCGATGCTGGGCGCGTTCTTCATTTTGACTGACCCGATTAGCAGCCCGACCACGCATAAAGGCAAACTCATCTTCGCAGCGGGCGCAGGACTGCTCACTTATTTAATCCGCATCTACGGTGCATTCCCTGACGGCATGGCATTCGCCACCTTGCTGATGAACATCTGTGTGCCTTTAATCGACGCATACACGCAGCCCAAAGTATTTGGCAAAAAGGAAAAACAATCGTGAGGCGGACAATTGCTAAAGCGGCCCTCCACACCGCGCTCAACGTATTGTTCTTCACTATCATCGGCACGACCTTGCTGGGTGTCACCTACCTAAATACCAAAGCACCAATAGAGCGTAGCGAACAAGAAGCCAAGCTCAAGTTGATCTCGCAACTTGTGCCGCACCAAGATTTCGACAACGACATCTTGGCTGACATACTGAAGCTGACACCCGACCCACTCCTAGGCACCAGCGCCCCAAGCACTGCTTACCGCGCGCGCAAAAACGGTCAGCCTGTGGCCGTAGTACTTGAAGCTATCGCACCCGATGGCTATAGCGGTCGCATCAGCCTGATCATCGCCATCAAGGTCGATGGCACACTGGGTGGCGTGCGAGTAGTAGAACACAAGGAGACACCGGGTTTAGGGGACTATGTGGACATCGCCAAAAGCAACTGGGTCACAGGCTTTAACGGCAAGGCACTGCAGCCCGGCAAAGACGATGACTGGCATGTACGCAAAGACGGTGGTCAGTTCGATTACATGGCCGGTGCGACCATCACACCACGCGCAGTGATCAAGGCGACACATAAAGTATTGCAGTATTACGCGCTGCACCAAGACACATTGTTGGCCACTGCCACGACTAGCCCTAAACAAGAGGTGAAAAAATGACCTACCAAGAAGCGAAGGACATCTTTTATAACGGCCTATGGAAGCAGAACACCGGACTGGTCCAACTGCTGGGACTGTGCCCCATTCTTGCGGTGAGCAGCTCAGTAGTGAATGCCGTGAGCTTGGGCTTGGCGACCACTTTGGTGATGACTATCGCCAGCGCGACCGTCTCACCGATACGCAGTGCCGTGCCGAACGAAGCGCGCATTCCTGTATTCGTGCTCATCATCGCCGTGCTGGTGACCGTAATCCAATATGCGATGAATGCCTATGTGCATGCACTGTATCTGGTGCTGGGTATCTTCATCCCCCTCATCACCACCAATTGCATCGTGTTGGCGCGTATCGAAGCATTCGCTTCTAAGCAGCCGCCTTGGCAGTCCGCAGTGGATGGCTTAGCAATGGGCTTAGGCCTAACTGCAGTATTGGCGGTATTAGGTGGCATGCGTGAAGTGTTCGGTCACGGCACCTTGCTCTCCGGCATAGACATGGTATTTGGTGTCGGCGCCAAAGCTTGGGTTGTCACGGTAGTGCCCGACTACCACGGCTTCTTGTTGGCTATCCTGCCCCCAGGGGCTTTCATAGCACTGGGCTTGTTGATCGCGGGCAAAAACTATATGACGATGCGCGCAGCTGCCAACGAGAAAAAACGCGTCATCCCTATCGCCAGCGCCGCATGAATCGTGACAAACGGCGCGCCATCTTTGAGCGCCTGAAAGCCGCCGACCCGCATCCCACCACAGAACTCGAATATCACACGCCATTTGAACTATTGGTGGCGGTGATATTGTCGGCGCAAGCCACAGATGTAAGTGTCAACCTAGCCACCCGTCAATTATTCCCTGTCGCCAACACACCTCAGGGCTTATTGGCTTTGGGCGAAGATGCGCTGCGCGAATACATACAGCACATCGGTTTGTACAAGACCAAGGCCAAACATGTGATCCAGATGTGTGCGCGCTTACTGGAGCATCACGACGGCGAGGTACCTCAGACACGCGAGGCACTGGAAGCCCTACCCGGTGTGGGACGCAAGACCGCCAATGTGATACTCAACACCGCCTTCGGCCAGCCTACACTGGCAGTGGACACCCATATCTTCCGCCTCGCCAACCGCATCAATCTCGCACCCGGCAAAGATGTGCTGGCGGTGGAACTAAAACTGATAAAAGTCATCCCAGCCGAGTTCATGCACGATGCACACCATTGGCTGATTTTGCATGGGCGTTATATCTGCCAAGCACGCAAACCAAAATGTGGCGAGTGCATGATTTATGATCTATGCGAATACCAACAAAGAACGAAAGTAGACTGAGTATGTTCAACCCCAGCCGCGATGAAGCACGACAATTTCTGTTCGAGACTTGGCGCAAACGCGTAGTAGGCGAATTACTCACGCCACTGGAAGACCTCACCGCGCAACTGATAGAAAAGCACCCTGAATACCACGACATCTTGATCGATGCGGAACGACATCTTGAGCGAGATTACACACCTGAAAGTGGCGCGACCAATCCATTTTTGCATCTGATGATGCACCTGACCATAGAAGAGCAGATTTCCATAGACCAGCCACCCGGTATACGTGCTCACTTCGTGCGCCTGACGCACAAGTTCGAGTCAGAACATGATGCCCAACACCAGATGATGGAATGCCTGAGTGAGATGATCTGGCAGGCACAGCGCAACGGCACACAGCCAGATGCAGCACTCTATCTTGGCTGTTTAAGCAGCCGCTGATTTCCCCTCCCACGCTTATAATGCGGCGACTCAATCCCGTACGGGCATCCATGAAAAAGTTTTTGTACAACAATGCAGTCAAGTCTCAGCTAGGTCTCAAGAATTTCTGGTTACTTGCGATTATCGCAACACTCTCCATCACCACCATATTGGGTCTGATGAATATCAGCACCGATGTAAAAGATCTCGCCCAAGCCGAGTTGAAATACAACCAGCAACTCCTGACCCAACTGGATCAAGCCAACGATATCTCTGCGATACAAGTCGAGTTCAAATCTCAGGTACAAGAGTGGAAGGACGTGCTGCTGCGCGGTCACGACCACGACCTTTACATCAAATATTGGCAACAGTTCGAACAGAGTGAAGCTAAAGTGCGCGCGGGTCTGCAGCATCTACACAATGAATTGCTGGCAATAAATAGCATCAGTAAGGATCAGGCGCAACTGATCAACTCTTCCTATCCCTCTAAACGCCAGCAGGCGTTAAATAAACTCGAACAGCGTCCCATGGACGACTTACGCTTCAGCGACAAAGTGGGCGTGGTACTGGAGGGACACATTCTGATAGGCAATATCTACAGGGAATACCTCAAGCGCTACTCCTTACAAGAATCAGCCAACAACGCTTTTATCATAGACCAGCATGTACGCGGGATAGATCGTTGGTTGGCAGAACAGTTGCTGCAATTGCGCAACGAAGTTGTCCATCATCAAGAATCTCTGACCGCACAAGCCAATACTCAACAATTGCAGGAGATACAGGGTCTGCGTCTGCGTATACAACGCAGCATCGCGGCTGTTGCGCTGATCTTGGTCGTGAACCTATTGTTACTGTTCGACCGGCTACGTAGCTCTAATCAGAAACTCAGCGATGTGACCAAAAAGTCTGAAGAGGTCATGTATGAACTAGCTTATACGGACAGCCTGACAGGCCTACCCAACCGTCGCTTATTCCATGACAAACTGGATCACGCCATCACCGTATCAGGCAACACCGAACAATACAGTGGTTTGATCTTCCTAGACCTCGATAATTTCAAGACACTGAATGACACCAAAGGTCACGCCAAGGGCGACCTCTTATTGGTCGAAGTGGCTCATCGTTTGCGCCAGAATGTACGCACTACCGATACGATCGCAAGATTGGGCGGCGATGAATTCGTGGTATTGCTGAATGCCTTACCTGGCGATGCCGAGACTGCTGTAGAGCAAGCTGGATTTATTGCGGAAAAAATCTGCCTATCTCTCAATCAACCTTATCTGCTCAATAGCTATACCCATCATGCTGGGGCGAGTATAGGCGTAGCGCTGTTCAAACGCGGCGAAGTCAGTAGTGAAGAGTTATTGAAGCGCGCCGATACCGCGATGTACCAAGCCAAGCGTGCGGGTCGCAATACAGTGCGATTCTATGACCAAGACACTCAGAACGCGCTCGAAGCACGTAGCAATCTGGAACATAACCTGCATTCGGCATTGCTAGAACAGCAGCTAGAGTTGTACTACCAAGTACAGGTGGATATCAGTGGCAAGCCTTTGGGTGCAGAAGGACTATTGCGTTGGCATCACCCCGAACTCGGCCTGCTCTATCCAACACAATTCATCAGTCTGGCTGAAGAAAGTGACCTGATTGTCTCTATAGGGAATTGGGTCTTACATGCAGCCTGTCAACAACTGATACGCTGGGAATCCAATCCTCTGACCAAAGACTTGGTGTTGTCAGTGAACGTCAGTGCAGCACAGCTGCGTCAATCCAAACACGTGAGCAGCAACAACCAATTCAACAGCGCATCCAGAATGCACAAGCCCTCTTTCATCGAGCAGGTTAAATTTGTGCTGAAAGAGAGCGGTATCAACCCAGCGCGACTGAAACTAGAAATCACCGAGAGTCTGGCAACGCAGGACATCGAGTACACCATAGAGATGCTGCATCACCTCAAGGCACTGGGCGTGAGCCTTTCGATGGACGATTTCGGTACCGGACACTCATCCCTCAAACACCTGAAACGTATGCCTGTAGACCAGATCAAGATAGACCAGTCTTTCGTACAGGAGATCGTGACAGATAACTACGACAAGGCCATCGTCAAATCAATGATAGACATGGCACATAGCCTTAACATCAACATCTTGGCTGAAGGCGTGGAGAACAAGGAACAGGAGCAAGCACTGGTATCACAAGGCTGCGTTTCTTTCCAAGGCCACTACTACGGTAAACCAGTCTCCATCAAAGATTTCGAGGCCACCCTGCAGATCCACACGAGCCACAGGCCTAGCTTTCCTGCCTAGCGCGTAAGGCGACGCGTTGCAAATAAGCCTCACGTGCGATCTGCACATCTTCTAGGAAGTAAGGCAACTCTTTGAGCAACATGGCTTGCGGGCCATCCACCAAAGCTTTAGGCGGCATAGGGTGGAAGTCCACTAACACCATATTCGCGCCAGCCAACACACCCTGAGCCGTAACGTGCATGGTATCCAAGATGCCATCTGGTGACGCAGCACGCGAACCCACGGAGTGAGATGGGTCGATACACACCGGCATACGGGTCAGACGTTTAACCACCGGCACATGGGCGAAATCCACCATGTTCCGATGTGGATCACCCATATTAGTCTTCATGCCGCGCAAGCCGAACACCACGTTACGGTTGCCCTCTGAAGCCAGATACTCAGCCGCGTTCAGTGACTCATCCAAAGTGATACCGAAGCCGCGTTTAAGTAGCACCGGCAACTCAGTCTGACGACCGACAATCTTCAGCAACTCAAAGTTCTGCGTATTGCGCGTACCGATTTGCAACATCACACCTGTTGGATTCCCCGTCTGATGCAGGGCTTCTTTAATCTCGTTGAGATGCGACTCATGGGTAATCTCCATAGCGATGACCTTGATGTCGTACTTGCCTGCTAATTCGAATACATAGTTAAGGCAATTCTTACCGTGGCCTTGAAAAGCATAAGGACTGGTACGCGGTTTGTAGGCACCCATGCGCGTGCACTTCTGGCCATTATCACGCACCGCCTTCATCATGATTTCCACGTGTTCAGCGTTGTCCACTGCGCATAGCCCAGCGAACACATTCAATGTGTCCTGACCGAAACGCACGCCGTTGTAATCGAAATGGGTGGGACGCTGCTCGTCCTTGTGGCGACCAAGAATGCGGTACTCCTCAGACACGCGCACCACGCGCTCCACGCAAGGCAAGCTCTTCATCTCGGCCACATCTAAAGCCTTGGTATTGCCAATGAGATAGATCTCGGTAAGCTTTTGCTGCGCACCACGCTCTACATGTACACGGGTTTGTATGCCTTGTAGTGCGGCAAGTTGCGCCAAAAGTTGGCGGTATTCCGTGGATTGCTCATCTACATTGGCAGCAAGGATTAAGATCATTTTATTTACCTAACAGGATGGTGAGTTGTGCGGGAAGTTGCGCCAGCGGTTCACGGCTGAAGCCACTCTTGCCGAACTGAGTCCAGCGTCCGATGACATAACACAGCAAGACATTGGCATGCGCACCCACGTCCACCGCATCGCCCATTTCGCCCTGGGTCGCGGCCATGCGCAACGATTGTTTGAGTGTCGCTTCAATACGGTCCAGCAATTGATTGATACGCAATTGCAGTCTGTCATCTTCATTGACCAATGCATCACCGATTAACACACGTGTCATGCCGCGGTTCTTCTGCGCAAAGCCCAGCAACATAGAGACGACAGCCTCGACTTGTTTGATGCCACTCTTCTCTTCTTGAGTAATCTTATTAATGAGACCGAACACCGTCTGTTCGATAAATTCGATCAAGCCCTCGAACATCTGCGCCTTGCTGGCGAAATGACGATACAAAGCAGCTTCGGACAACTCCAGCTTGGCAGCTAGGGCCGCAGTGGTGATCTTCTCACCCTTGGGCTGTTCCAGCATATGCGCCACGGTTTGCAATATCTGTAATTTTCTTTCGCCTGGTTTCGCAGCCATATTTACCTCATTTTTCCGCCATAGCGGTTACTTATCGCTCCATCCCATAAAAGGAAGGAATCAGTTATTACCCTTTAGTATAGGGTGTCTCGAAAAATTCAGAATCCTAAGCGATGCAACACCAAAGGTAATTGCATCACATGCTTCACTTTTATATCTACACACGCTTCATTCTGCTGCCCAGGGTTGACCCATATCGTAGTCATTCCCAATTTCTTGGCGGTACGCAGATTATCCAAGCTATCTTCCACCATCACACACTGCGACGCATGTACCTTGTGCAAACGCAGCAAACGCAAGAATCCAAAACTGTCAGGCTTAGGGCGGAAACCAGTATGTTCCACCGCCATCACGTCATCGAACATATCGTCTATGCGCAACAACTTGAGCACCTCATGTGCATAGTGCTTGGGCGCATTCGAGAACAACACCTTCTTACCCGGTAGCGCCTTTAACACATGCCTCAGTCTAGGCTCGCGCAACACCATATTCCCAAGATCGGGGAATTGATGGGTGTGCCACAAGAAGTGATCCGGATCAGTGTCATGATGTTTCATCATGCCGCTCAGCGTCGCGCCGTAACGCTTCCAGTAATCTATCCGCAAAGCGTTTGCCGCCAGTTCATCCAGCTGCAGATGCTGTTGCAGATAAGCCGTCATGCTGCGGTTGATGTGCGGAAAGATGTGCGCCGACGCATCATGCAAGGTGTTATCTAAATCGAAAATCCAAAATTTCGTCGCCATACGTTGTTGCGCTCAAAAAACCTTACTTACATATATCGCATATGCTGCGCTGCGATTTTTATCGCGCGCCTAGTCTGGCTTAGAAATTTTAAATTTTCTGCACTTCGACCTACGCGCAATAACTACTTACTTTTAATCAGCGTACCGACACCTTCATCGGTCAGAATCTCTAGCAACAAAGCATGCGCAACTCTACCGTCGATGATATGCACTGCCTTTACCCCGCTGCGGGCCGCATCCAGCGCCGAACCTATTTTGGGCAGCATGCCACCCGACAAGGTGCCGTCAGCGACCAAATCGTCGACCAACTTAGGTGTCAGGCCGGTGAGCAGCTTGCCATTCTTATCCAGCACACCTGGTGTATTGGTCATCAGCACCAACTTCTCGGCTCTGAGAACTTCGGCCAGTTTGCCTGCGACTAGGTCTGCATTGATATTAAGTGTTTCGCCATCAGGTGCTACGCCAATAGGCGCGATGACCGGAATGAAATCGCCAGAATCCAGGAAGGTGATGATAGAAGGATCAATTTTGGTGATCTCGCCAACTAAGCCAATGTCCAGCATCTTGCCCTGCTCTTCACTACTTTCCAGCATCATCTTCTCGGCGCGTATGAAAGCGCCATCCTGTCCGGTCAGACCTACAGCCTTGCCACCATAACGATTGATGAGGTTAACGATATCCTTGTTGACCTTGCCCAACACCATCTCGACCACGTCCATGGTCTCCTGATCGGTGACGCGCATACCTTGGATAAACTCACCCTGCTTACCGACGCGCTTGAGCAGATCATTGATCTGAGGACCACCACCGTGCACCACGACAGGATTCATACCCACCAGCTTGAGCAACACCACATCACGTGCAAAACCCTCTTGCAGCTTGGGATCCGTCATAGCGTTGCCGCCGTACTTGATGACGATGGTCTTATCGAAGAAGCGTTGAATGTAAGGGAGTGCCTCGGACAGCGTATGAGCTTTTTGGGCGGCGGTAGCAGGAGTGAGCGGCATATTTTTCCTTAATTAAGGTTCAGCGAACCCCCACCAAGGGCGGGAATCACACAAAAATTTGTCGCGAATTCTACAC
>JBBQKX010000067.1:0-10996 GCA_038327315.1 Burkholderiales bacterium
ATCATACCTACGAACAAGAAAATCACAGATGAACTCAGGTAGGTAAAGATCGCCATCGCATCCCACAACAACGGGGACTGAAAGTTAGGCCACAGAGCACGATCATTAGGGTAAGGAAGTGAGTAGTAGAACTGCCACAAACGACCCAAGTGCACCATCACGAACAATCCAGCCGTCATCAAGGAGAAAGTCGTCATCGCTTCAGCAAAGCGATAAATCGGCTTACGCCAGTCAGCATGCATCAGGTGCAAGATCGCTGACAATAGGGTACCAGAGTGACTCATACCGATCCAGAAGATGAAGGTCGCGATATACAGACCCCATACATGCGGATTGTCTAGGTTGGAAACACCCATACCTATATTGTATTGATACACCTCACAACCAACAGCAACACTGAATACAGCTAGAGCGCCTAATACGATCACCCAGTACAACTTGCGGGGTGATTCCAAACTCCTGAGCACATCCGTATTGATCTTGGCCCAGGCGATGTCTTCGTTAATATCTTTCATTGTCATTCCCTAAACAAGTTGTAGCGAATCAAATCGCGCTTTCGCGCACGCGTTCCAGATACATCACAGAAGGATAAGGACGCAGATCTTCCAAGATGCGATAGCCGCGCAAGTCGCTTCCACCTTCTTCTTTGTCTTTTTCCTGTTTATCAGCCGTCAATTCAACACGCTGAGCTTTCCATTGCTGGTGCACTTTGGAATCAGGATCTATCAAGTTACCGAATGTGATCGCATTAGTTGGGCAAACTTGCTGACACGCAGTCAGCACTTCGCCATCACGCAAAATACGGCCTTCATTCTTAACACTGCGTTCACCGGCACGGATACGCTGTACACAGAACGTACACTTCTCCATCACGCCTTTGCCGCGCAAGGTAATGTCCGGATTCAATTGCATGGTCATTTCAGCAGGCCATACATTCTCAGTAGTTGGGTAGTCGTACCAGTTGAAGTAACGTACTTTGAACGGGCAGTTAGCCGAGCAGTAACGTGAACCAACACAACGATTGTAAGCCTGCGAATTCAGGCCATCAGCTGTGTGATTGGTCGCGCCAACAGGACAAACTGTTTCGCAAGGAGCCGCTTCGCACTGCTGGCACATCATAGGCAGGAATTGCGCACCCTGATCAGGGAACTCCCTACCGTCTTCTGGCCAATAACGCTCAATACGCATCCAGTGCATGGCTTGGCCATGCTCATATTTATCTTTTCCGACAACCGGCAGATTGTTTTCAGCGTAACAAGCCACGCTGCATGCATTACAACCAGTACAAGTATCCATATCGATACTCATCGCCCACTTGTATGGGTCGTGTGGCACATCATCTACCGGATGCGTATGCCGGAACTCCGCCCAATTTTCTAATAAGTTAGTTACCGACATGCTTAGACCTCCTCAGAAAGATCGACTTGATCGCTAGTCACAGACAGAGCAATTCTTCTGCCATCCTGATGACCACCGGCTGCGCCTTCATCTTTAACTACAATCACACGTTTACCTACTTTGCTGATGCTAACCATAGTTTCGTGCATCGCCAACTCACCCGTCTCCTGATCGAATACACGATCCAATATCTGGAATGGATTCACACCATAGCCCTTGGCATAACGACCCATCGCTTCATGACCACGTCCCAGAGGGATAGAGATAGCATCTGGATGTATACCGGGGAACAAATAGGCTTGAGCCTTGATAGAACCATTCTTAGATTCCACTTGCAAGATATCGCCTTCGACGATACCTAGTTCAGCAGCCTTCTTAGGATGAATTTCAACCCATGAGTCCCAAACGATGGTAGTCAAGGGATCAGGTGACTCTTGCAACCATGGTTGATTCGCATGACGACCATCGCGCAGATGGGCGGTGACGCTAGGAATCAAGTTGAATGGATATTTACTATCTTTTTCAACTGGCGCAGGCAAGCTAATGTCTACCGCTATATTATTGTTCAGCTTATTCAAATCACCGCCGACATTGATAATGCCGCTACTCAACAAGCCATTCCAGAACACATCATCATCTGCGCCCGAATCAGCAAATTGCGGCTTGTTTTTCAACAAGGCAGTACGCAGATACGCATAGTAATCATCGAACGCATTGTAGGTTTCAGGATTGCGCTGCTTAAGCAATGCCAACAGAACGTCACCCATACCGCGAGTGTTTGGATGCAACTTCTCCATCAATGGCTGTTGCACGCTGATCTGTACACCATCGGGCTGGTACTCTGCAACTTGCGTACCCCAATCTTCAAGAGCCGAATCCAAAGGCAATACCAAATCTGCCTGCAAAGCCGTCTCATCAAGATAATGAGCAAAGGCAACTTTGAAGTTTGCCTTTGCCATATTTTCTTTGAAGCCCATCTCAGCCGGCGCAGTGAACACAGGATTCACGCCATAAGTGAACAGAACCTTGGTTTGGCCGCTAGACAAACGATTATTGGCGAAGCGTAAACCTGCAGTATTACCAATTGAAGGTGCAATCTGAGGGAATGGAACAGCGGCAGAAGCCTCAACGGTCTTGCCTACGTTACCCAAAACTTGATTGAGTAGGTTGATTGCAGCAGCATTCTGAGATCCGTGGGCGTAACCCTCACCAGCACTACCCAGCAGAACCAAACTAGGTGAACGCTCTTTCAGCATTGCAGCCAGTTTTACCAGATTCTCAGTGCTTACACCGGTATCTTTGCTGACGCGCTCTTTGTCGTATGCTTTAACTAAAGCCGAAACATTTGCCGGCAATGAAAGACCCGCCACACCCAGCGCATTGATGATACCCAGCGCCAATATACCTTCTGTACCAGGGCGAACCACCAACCAGCGGTCCGCATTTGCGCCCGTCAAAGTCATCTTGGACTCAACTTGCACCAACACACCGCGCTGACCATCCACACCCTTGCGGAACTCCGCATACTGCTGCGAAAAGTGTACGGGAGATACCCATGCGCCCAAGAAATCCGCTCCGAAAGACAAGACAACCTTAGCTTTATGGATACTGAAGCGAGGCATCTCCATGCCATAAGACTTCAGGTTTGCCGCTCTTTGCACTGCTGGCGATACCGCCTCATATACAAAGTGATTCTTGCTAGACAGCGTTTCTAGGTAATTTCCCAACAACGCTTTCAGGTGACCACTGACCGTCCCAGTCAGGAAGTCAATCTGATCACCACTTACGCCGTTGAGCTTCTCGGCGATCAGTGCATATGCCTTATCCCAAGTAATAGTCTCACCAGAAGATCCCGTACGCAGCAATGGCTCACGTATGCGATCTGGATTGTAGTGATGCTGTACACCCGCCTGACCCAGACCGCACATCTTGCCGCGATTGATTACGGAGTCAGGGTTGCCTTCCAACTTCAGCACACGACCTTCACGTACTCGACCAGTGATACTACAACCCGCATCGCACTGCGCGCATGTCGAGTTGAAGTATACGGAGATGCCAGGCATCACATAGTCTGCAGCCTCAACGTATGAGACCACTGTTTCTTTACCATCTTCCACAGATGTATTACCGCAGCCAGACAACGCTACAGCAGCGCCCCCCCAGCCCAACACCTTCAGAAAATCACGTCGATCAAAATTGTTGTCCATCTTCACAACCTCACAGAAAAATTCTCTAAACGCGTACGCATTAACTTAGTAATGGCACGACGAACAATCATTTGGGCCCTTGGCCACTTCAACACCAGCCGCATTCGCAGCAGGTTTCTTGAAGCCATACCAATACGCCTGACTGCCGATCGATACGCCGTTTGCAGCCAATGATCCCAAAGGAGAAGGCCTACCTTCTGCATCGATCAGAGAACCGTTACCGGAAGCCGTGACAGGATGATCTTTTTCGTGACAGGACATACACCAGCCCATCGCCAATGATTTTTGGCGACGCGCGACTGTCATCGTTTTCACATCACCGTGGCAAGCACCGCAAACCTCTTGAACCGGACGGTTCTGCTGGAATACGAAACGCTTGATGTGACGCTCATGATTGAAGCGCACGAAATCCGGCAAATCATGAACCTTCTTCCAAGGAATGGCTTTTTTAGCCTCCCAGTATTCGAAGAGTTTCTTGATACGCGGTGTTTCACGCACTGATTCAATATTTTGATGACAGCCGATACATTTCTGTATTGGCGGAATACCCGCTATCGAATCACGACGCGCATAAGTATGGCAATACATGCAATTAATCTCCATGCCACCCTTGAGAGGGTCGCTATTGGTAGGATCATTAGGATTGCGCAGACCGGCGTGACGGTTATGAGGAAATTCAATGGGCTGCTCAATGGCAGGTCCCAAATCATCGGCGGTAGTCAAGGGTGCAAGTTGCACATCAGCGGAATAACTGCTGCTGGCAGCAAACAAACCCATCAACATGATAGAAAGACGAATAAAGCGGTGCATCGTTAGTGGCTCCCCCAACAAACAATTTAACCCACATCAAATTGGAATTGACGTGATATATAAGTAGAACGGATTATTTTCGCTGCGACGTGTCGCGTAATAATTATTATCTTGATTACTATTACATACAGTAAAGTTCAATACTGCAACACGGAACGAATAATGTCGACTCTAAAAAACAATGTCAACACCTGTTACCCAATTTCTTCACTATCCCTTTAAAAAACCCATTGGGCACACCTAGATACATTATTTGCTTATATAGATTCAATATTACCTTTTAGGACACCAACCATAATGAATGAAGAACAAGCCGTTCTGGATTTTTTTGCTCAGCCTGAGAATCTACCCTTAGCGTTATCCGTCGCCGAGCAAACAGATCAAATACGCGAGCAACTCAATACTCGCTTTTGGTATGAATTGATGGAGCGTGTCGGAAAGCACATGATTGCGCATCATTTAGCCTGGCGTATCGCGACCACAGAAGATAAGAATGCGGAAGGTAGCCTAGTAGGCTTCAATTGCTTGCTGGATACGGATCAGCCCCTTTATATAAGACCCATGATGGAACAACAAAATCTGGGTAAGGGATTGCAGATCTACTTTGGATTGATGTGGAGCGGCACTCCTACGCCCGATCATTTGTCGCTTCCAGCGGTCAGTGAACTTCGTGAAAGCCTAAACGCAGCTGGCTTAAAAAGTAATGAATCCTTTCTAGCTTGGCAGTGGCTGCCTATCCACCCCAGAAGTAGAGCTTTCCTGCTACGCTTTAACTCAAGTCCAGAATTGGTTTTTGCTGAGATAGTGGCCAGCTTGGACAAGGTCTTATTGAACCATCGCTTGCAAATCGATCAAGCCAATCTAGCACTCCAAACTGCACCACGTAGCATGAAAATTTCACTGGATCAATTACGCACTAAACGCGCTTAACTTTAAGTGGCTCAAACTGGGTTAGCCTGATCAAAATATTGGTGCTGTAGCCCAAATCTTTCCGAAAGATGCTGACCGAGAGCTTGTATTCCAAATTGCTCGGTCGCATGGTGTCCCGCCGCAATAAAAGCTACACCACTTTCCCGCGCCAAATGGTAGCTCTGTTCTGAAATCTCACCAGTGATATAGGCATCAACTCCAAGTGAAATCGCCTGCTCAAAATACCCCTGCGCACCTCCTGTGCACCAAGCCACACGCCTAATTAATCGCCCATCACCTAGGATGATTTGGGGATATCTCCCTAATTTTAATTGAATCTCCGCTGCGAATTCATCTGCATTGAGTGACACAGCAAGCTCGCCCACATTGAGTAAATTCTGCTCCCCGCATCTCTCAGTCGTCCTGATGCCCAGTCTTTCCGCCAACTGTGCGTTATTACCTAGTCGCTCATGTGCATCCAGCGGTAAATGATAGGCTAACAGACTCATCTCATTACCCAACAATGCCGCTATGCGCCGCTTCTTGATACCCACGATGCTTGCATCCTCGTTCCGCCAGAAATAGCCATGATGGACGAGGAGTGCATCTGCCTTCCATGCAATCGCTGCATCGATCACTTCTTGCGATGCGGTGACTGCAGTTGCAATCCGCATAACTTCATCCCGCCCTTCTATTTGCACACCATTCGGACAATAATCTTTGTATAAATTGGTTTGTAAGAAGCTTGCGTTATAATCGCGCAGTTCGGATAGGCGCATACATATATCCCTAATAATTGTTTCGACTCATTTCATCATATCATGCGTAAACACTGGCTCTTGTTCACCCAAACGGTCACGATCGGTTTGGCACTACTATTCATCATCCACACACTCAAGCCCGAGTTGTTGCCTAATGCTGCGCGCAATGGAGTAGTTACGCTGTATGAAAGTTCATCAACTGCTGCCGAACCACAGCCACAGTTGATGAGCCTGAGTAAGGCTGCTCAAAAAGCCATGCCAGCCGTGGTCAACATCTTCACCAAAACTGATGTCAAAGCGCCGAGCAACCCATTCAAAGATGACCCACGTTTCAAATTCTTTTTTGATGACCAAGGAGATGAAGAACCTCAGAGTAGCTCTAGTTTAGGCTCAGGCGTGATCGTAAGCCCAGACGGCTACATCATCACGAATCATCATGTTGTCGAAGCTGCCGACCAGATTGAGGTTGCTCTCGCAGATGGTCGCAAGGCTAGCGCTCACGTCATAGGCTCCGACCCCGAAACAGATCTAGCTGTAATCAAAATTGATCTACCAGGCAAGCTAACAACCATCACTTTTGCACCTATAGACCAAGCACACATAGGAGATGTAGTTCTCGCTATCGGCAATCCATTTGGTGTAGGTGAGACCGTCACCATGGGCATCATCAGTGCATTGAAGCGTAACCATCTTGGTCTCAATACCTTTGAGAATTTCATTCAGACTGATGCCGCAATTAATCCTGGCAATTCAGGTGGCGCCTTAGTTGATGCCAGTGGCAATTTGATAGGCATCAATAGCGCGATCTATTCTCCTAATGGCGGCTCACTCGGTATTGGTTTTGCCATCCCTATCAGTACCGCCAAGAAGACCATGGAGCAGATCATTCAACACGGCTCTGTGACACGCGGCTGGATAGGTGCCGGCGTACAAGAGCTCACCCCCGAGCTCGCAGAGTCGTTCAAGCTTGGTGATGCCAAAGGTGTACTGATTACCGAGATTCTAAAAGGCAGTCCTGCTGACCATGCAGGCATGAAAACAGGCGACATACTGCTCTCCATTGAAGACCAAGCAATCAACCAATGGTCCGCAATGCTAGAGGCTATCGCCAATGTTCCGCCCGGTAAGACTATCTCTGTTGCTGTTATGCGCAATTCAAACAAACAGACTTTGCATATCAAAGTCGCTAAGCGCCCCGCTCCTAATCGTTAAGTCATAAAAAAGCCGCTTATGCGGCATTTCTATCTCTACTTTCATCATGCATCTGATGGCTTAACTTTTATCGTACTGGCAACCAATATCCCTACCTCGTACAACAACCATAATGGCATCGCCAACATAAATTGTGAGACGACATCAGGTGGCGTGAAGATGGCGCCAACAACAAAGGCACCGACAATCACGTAACGACGTATGTCGCGCAATTTCTCCACCGTGACGACACCCATACGCACCAGTATCACAACGGCAATGGGGACTTGGAATGTGATACCGAACGCGATGAACATGCCCAATACGAAACTGAGATACTTATCGATGTCTGTCATTACCGCCACACCCTGCGGTGCACTCGCCGTGATGAAACCGAACACAATTGGGAACACGATGAAGTAAGCGAAGGACATACCGCAAAAGAACAGCAATGTACTGGCGATAATAAGTGGCCACACCAACCGCTTCTCATGTGCGTACAAACCCGGCGCGACGAATCTCCAAATCTGATAAAGAATGTAGGGCAATGCGATCAGAAATGAAGCCATCATCGCCACTTTAAGCGGCACGAAAAATGGCGTAGTGACATCGGTGGCAATCATCTGAGCGCCCTTGGGTAGCTTCGCCAAGAGCGGGTGAGCCAACCATGTGTATAAGTCAGCCGACCAAGGGAACAGCGCGACAAAGACCAGCAATAGGGCGACGACAGAGTGCAGCAAACGTGTGCGCAGCTCGATCAAATGCGCAACAAACGCTTCTGTAGTGGTCTTTTCCTTATCTGTCGTATCGCTCATAAATTTACAAAACTATTTGCATCGCTTTCGAACTGCACAGCATTGTGAATACGACCATGGCTAGGAATTTGGCAATACATGGGAAACCTACAGTCAAACATCTCAAGGCTTACTATCTTGCTGCGCATTTTCTGATTCTCCTGTGTGCAACGGGAGTTGCGCCTGCTGTTTGATCTCTTTGATTGGTTGGGCGACTGCAACATTGAGTTGCCGCACTTGCTCATTGATATTCTGATCGAGCTGCTTGACCGACTGTTGAGCTGACGCTGCTTCAGCCTGTATCTTCGCCTTTAACTGCCGCAACTCATCCATCGCCATATCGCGTTCAATGTCTGCTTTGACGCCATTCACATAGCGCTGCGCGCGGCCCCATAGCAAACCGAGCGTGCGCGCCACTTTGGGTAGACGCTCAGGCCCGACGACCACGAGTGCCACCACTAGGATCAACACCAGTTCGGAAAAACCTATCTCAAACATCAGGGGCTGTTACTGCTGTGCTCAGGAGTGCGTGGAGTTTTTATCCTTCACTTCACCTTCTATAGTCTCGCCACCGTCTTTCAATTGTGGAGACGAATCATTTTCGCTCTTCATGCCCTCTTTGAAGCCTTTGACGGCACCGCCCAGGTCGCTACCGAGATTGCGCAATTTTTTGGTACCGAAAATCATTACGACGACCAACAATACGATTAACCAATGCCAAATGCTGAATGAACCCATGACGCTCTCCTAAAAATAATTAATCCCGTTTAAGGGAGTCTCGAAAAACTAACTAGTCACGCTTAAGGGTGTCTCGAAAAATTCAAAATCCTAAGTAAGACAAGGCGTGAGCAAAAAATGACGACGCAGCATATAACAAATATGTAAGAAGTCTTTTTTGTGAACAACGCCGTATTACAACGGAGTTTGGATTTTTAGGGATGCCCTTTTACCATGGGCGGTATATTGCCGCCGCCCATGATGTGTATATGTAAATGAAACACTTCCTGCCCGCCACCCTTACCGGTATTGATGACGGTTCTGAAGCCATTGCTCAGGCCTTGTTCGGCTGCCAATCGTGGCGCCAGCGTCATCATCTTGCCCAACAGTGCCGCATGCTTCTCTTCAGCATGAGCAAGTGAGTCTAGATGTAATTTGGGTATCAACATGAAGTGCACAGGTGCGACTGGATGGATGTCGTGAAAAGCGTAAACCTCATCATCCTCATAGACCTTGCGGCTAGGGATTTCGCCACGCGAGATCTTGCAAAACAGACAGTCGCTCATATTTACTCCTCAGGTCGGCTATTCTTCTCGACGATACCCGACAAACCTTCACGTCGAGCCAATTCGTTCATCACATCCTGTGCACTCAAACCATGGTGTGCCAACAATACTAGCGTATGAAACCAAAGATCAGCAGCTTCATAGACCAGTTGCGTCTTGTCGCCGCCCTTGCTCGCCAGAATCACCTCAGTCGCTTCCTCACCGATTTTCTTAAGGATGGCATCCTCACCCTTGCTGAATAACTTGGCGACATACGAGGTATCTGGCGTAGCTTGCTTGCGCGCCTCCAAAGTTTCAGTCAATCTTTGCAAAATATCATTCATCATTATTATTCCAGTTCTATTTCTAAGGTCAAACAAGGCGGCGACGAGCGAACGACGCTGGCAGTGCAGTTGTCACAACTAGGAGTGAGCGAGGAAGTCAACACAGTTTCACCGATGAAATAAAATTGGAATCACTTTTTATAGATCTCGTCGGGTGATTTTAGGATGTCGTCGACTTCGCGCCACACCCCATTTTCCAACTTACTGAAAAAACAACTCTCACGACCGGTATGGCAAGCGATGCCGCCTTGTTGCTCGATTTGCAGCAACACGACATCAGCATCACAGTCCATACGGATCTCTTTAACAATCTGGAAATGGCCGGATTCCTCACCCTTATGCCACAACTTTTTGCGTGAACGTGACCAGTAAACCGCCTGTTGTTTTTGCCATGTCAGACGCAAGGCTTCACGATTCATCCAAGCCACCATCAATACACGCCCCGATTTGGCATCTTGAGCGATTGCCGGTATCAGTCCATCACTGGACCAATTGATCTTATTCAACCAGACGTCACTCATAATCGCACCTCTATACCCCGTTCAGCCATGAAGTGTTTGGCTTGAGCCACGGTATATTCGCCGAAATGAAAGATGCTTGCGGCCAATACCGCATCGGCGCCGCCTTGTTGCACGCCGTCGGCTAGATGCTGCAGATTACCGACACCGCCACTTGCTATTACAGGGATCTCCAAAGCATCCGTCACTGCACGCGTGAGCGCCAAGTCAAATCCGTTTTTCTGTCCATCCCTATCCATGCTGGTGAGCAATATCTCGCCTGCCCCCAGTTGCTGCATTTTGGTGGCCCAAGCCACCACATCTAAGCCTGTAGCCTTGCGACCGCCGTGAGTGAACACCTCCCAGCGACCCGGTGCGACTTGTTTCGCGTCTATCGCCACGACAATGCACTGCGAACCATAACGACTCGCCGCATCTGCAACCAATTGCGGATTCACCACTGCTGAGGTATTGATACTGACTTTATCCGCACCTGCGTTGAGCAGATTGCGGACATCTTGCACCTCACGCACTCCCCCACCCACAGTCAGCGGAATAAACACTTGGGAGGCGACTTGTTCGATGATGCGGAAAATGATGCCTCTATCGTCAGAGCTGGCTGTAATATCCAAGAAGGTCAGTTCATCGGCGCCCTGATCGTCATATTTTTTGGCGATTTCAACAGGATCGCCAGCGTCACGCAATTCCACAAAGCTCACGCCTTTGACAACGCGTCCCGCGGTGACATCCAGACAGGGAATAATTCTCTTAGCTAGCATCAGATCTTAGGGCTTAACTCGTCCGCCAAGGCCTGCGCTTCACG
>JBBQKX010000068.1:0-10836 GCA_038327315.1 Burkholderiales bacterium
ACATCAGCACGATGTTGCAGACCGTCACGTTGCGCCAACCAGACTTTGAGCGGCACGAGGATGCGACCGATTGGAACCACAACACCCTCCGCCGTATCGGTCTCAGCCAAACGCAACACGCTCCAATCATCGGCCACTACAGTTTTATGCTTAATGATCATATATACCTCAGAACCGTGGTGAGTAGTAAGGCATGTCATAGGACACACTCACTTTCAGTAGCTCGTAATCAGGAGCTTTCAGCGCTTCATCGCGCTCAACCAGCGTGCCATATACTTCGGCCTTGAAAGGCTCAGCACCTAAGCGGCGCACAGTATCGATGAATCTTTCATCGTCATAACGTTCACGCACATAGACTTGTAACAAGCGCGCAATCACTTCTGGCATCTGCTCAAAGCTGAATGATTTACCGATAACTTTACCCAGACTTGCGTCATTACCTTGTGCACCGCCAATTTGCACTTGATACCACTCCTCGCCATCCTTATCCACGCCGAGTATGCCAATGTGACCTACATGGTGATGACCACAGGCATTAATACAGCCAGAGATATTCATCTCCAACTCGCCGATGTCATGTTGGAAATCGATATCTTCGAAGCATTCTGCGATGGCTTTTGCCAGCGGGATAGAGCGCGCATTGGCCAGCGTACAGAAATCGCCGCCGGGACAGCAAATCATGTCTGTTATCAAACCGATGTTGGGTGTCGCCATGCCCAAGGCCTTGGCTGCTTCCCATAAGCTGAATAGATCGGATTGCTTAACGTCAGCCAGCACCAGATTCTGCATATGCGTGATACGCAACTCGCCAAAGCTGAAACGTTCGGCCAGCTCAGCTGCTGCATCCATTTGTTTGTCTGTCGCATCACCTGGGGCGATACCCGTCTTCTTCAATGACAAGACTACAGATGCATAACCTGCAACTTTGTGATGCTTGACGCTACGTTGATACCAGTTTGAAAAACCTCTGTTGTCATCCAACATCGCCTGTATCGATGCATCCTCATTCGCACATACTTTATATTCAGGTGCGGTGAAGTAGGCCGAAACTCTATCCAACTCAGCCTGCGTGATTGTGCATGGACCATTCTTGGTGTACTGCCAATCTGCTTCAACCTGGCGCTTGAACTCTTCTATGCCCAGCGCCTTCACCAAGATCTTGATCCGCGCCTTGTAAATGTTGTCGCGTCTGCCGTATTCGTTATACACACGCACGATAGACTCGGCGTAAGTAATGATGTGCTGCCAAGGTACGAAATCACAGATCTCCACACCGATCACCGGCGTACGACCCAAGCCCCCGCCTACCAACACACGGAAGCCCACTTCACCCTGCGTATTCTTCACCACCGCCAGACCGATGTCGTGCACTGCGATAGCTGCCCTATCTTCGCTCGCACCCGTAATGGCAAACTTAAATTTGCGTGGCAGATAGGCAAACTCCGGATGGAAGGTGCTCCATTGGCGCAGTATTTCAGCATAAGGTCGCGGATCGACAATCTCGTCGCGCGCCACACCGGCAAACTCATCGCTGGTGATATTACGTATGCAGTTACCAGAAGTCTGATTAGCATGCATTTCCACACTCGCAAGCTCAGCGAGGATGTCAGGTGCATCTTGTAATTTCAACCAGTTGAACTGAATGTTCTGACGGGTCGTGAAGTGCCCATAGCCGCGATCGTACTTGCGCGCGATATGCGCGAACATGCGCATCTGTGCAGCACTCACCAAACCATAAGGCACAGCGATACGCATCATGTAAGCATGGATTTGCATGTATAAGCCGTTCTGCAGACGCAGAATACGGAACTCATCTTCACTCAACTCACCCGAAAGGCGACGGCCTACCTGATCGCGGAATTGCGCGACGCGTTCGGCGGTAATCTGGTGATCAAAACTATCGTAGCGATACATTTAGCTTGCCTCGTAAGACTTCGATACAGCTAACAAGCGCGCTGCCTCCAGCGGGAACTTGGCACCGTACATCAGAATGTATTCCACATCTGCATCTTCGTCATGGCGCAACGCTGCACCTATATACGCGTGCTCACCCGACTGACCGATCACCACACCGATGCGACCACCGCAGCCATTGAACCAGCTTACGGATTTAGGTTTATTAGGTTTATTCGTACTCATAATATTTCTTTCCTCAATTATTTGTAGAAGGCCATCTTCAGTCCGATGATCAACAACATCGCCGCCAACACAGGGCGCAAAACTTTCTCTGGCACTTTAGAGCTAAGGTGACTACCAATATAGATGCCAGGTAAAGAACCCAACAACAAACTCCCCAGCAACACCATATCTACCGTACCCAAGGCCATATGCCCCATACCTGCCAACGCGGTCAGTGGCACTGCATGCACGATATCCGTTCCCACCACTTTCACTGAGGGCATGCGTGGATACAGGAACAACAACGCCACCGTACCCAACACACCTGCACCAATAGAAGAGATAGTCACCAAAGCACCAACTACAACGCCTGTTGTGATGGTGGCAGCCGGCAAATATTTATGATGCAACTCATAGATGGTACCGTCCTTACGCCTTGCCAATCGCTTGATCTGATCTTTGAGCAACAAGGCTGTAGCTGTCGCCAGCAAGGCCACACTCAATACACTGGTTACCAGACTGCGCAAAGTCTTCTCATCCAGTGCTAAGTATTTGAGCAGGATGATGGTCACCACAGCGGCGGGTAGACTACCCATAGCCAACAGGCCAAATACCTTCCAGTCCACCGTACCCTTGCGAGAATGAACCCATCCTCCCATGGTCTTGGTCAAGGATGCGTACAACAGATCGGTTCCGACTGCAGTCGCGGGAGACACACCGAAGAACATCACCAACAAAGGCGTCATCAATGAGCCCCCACCGACCCCAGTCACCCCTACTATCAGCCCGACTATGAAGCCGGAGAGCGTATACAAACTGTCCATCAAACTACCGTTCAAAAAATTCAGGCGCACATTCTAAACGAACGCAGATATACTCTTTAATACTTTTTTGTTAGAGTTTTATAACTTAATAACATATAGGAAACACTCATGAACCTACAGCAACTGCGTTATCTGAATGAGATCGTGCGCAGGGGATTAAACATCTCCGAAGCTGCCGCCGCGCTCTATACCTCACAACCCGGCATCAGCAAGCAGATCAAACTCCTAGAAAATGAACTGGGCATAGAGATTTTCGTGCGCAACGGCAAGCGCATCGTGGCGCTGACGGAAGCAGGCAACACCATACTGGAAATCGCGCAACGCATTCTGCATGAGTCCGACAATATGAAACAGGTCGGACAAGAGTTTAAAGAACAGGACAGCGGCCACCTGATCCTAGCAACCACGCATACCCAAGCGCGCTATGTGCTACCACCTGCAGTGAAGAAGTTCATCAAACGCTATCCAAAAGTGAAGCTGGGGCTGCATCAGGGCAATCCCACCCAAATCGCTGAGCAGGTACTCAACCGCGAGGCCGACATCGCCATCGCCACCGAGGCACTCAGCCAATATGAAGGATTGATCACACTGCCCTGCTTCGACTGGCATCACTGTGTGGTCGTGCCCCCCAATCATCCTTTATTAGAAGTCAAACGACTGACACTGGCCAGGCTCGCCGAGTATCCCATCATCACCTACGACTTTGCCTTCAGCGGGCGCAGCAAGATAGATGCGGCTTTCGCTGCCGCCAACATAGAGCCTAACATCGCCCTCACCGCGATAGACGCGGATGTCATCAAGACCTATGTGGAATTAGGTTTAGGCATAGGAATATTGGCCGAACTCGCCTTCATCCCAGAGCGCGACCGTCATCTGCGCATGATAGAGGCCAAGCATCTATTTAAACCCAGCACCACGCGTATCGCGATACGCAAAAATGAATATCTGCGCGGTTATACTTATGACTTCATCGAACTGTTCGCCCCGCATCTCACCCGCGAGGTCGTTAACAAGGCGATGCATCTATCACCGGCAGAGGAATAAATCAGCATGAACGAAACGATTAAATTACAACACGCCCACCACAGCATCCGCAGTTATCGCGACGACAACGTCAGCGACGAGATGCTGGATGCCATCATCCGCGCCGCTTGGCACGCCCCAACCTCGATGAACGCACAGGAGATCTCCTTAGTCGTGGTGCGCGATGCAGAAAAGCGTGCCCGCATTGCCGAGCTCGCAGGCGGACAAGCATGGATCAAACAAGCGCCAGTATTTATCACCATCGTCATCGATTTCAACAAAACCGAGATGGGCGTACGCAAAGCAGGGCAAGCCCAAGTGATACATGAAAGCATGGAAGGTTTTGGGGTCGCAGCCGTGGATGCGGGCATCATGCTGGGAAACCTCATGGTGGCTGCTCGCTCGCTGGGCTTGGGTGTGGTGCCCATAGGTGGCATACGCCGCAACCCGCAAGGCATGATCGACCTGCTCGAACTGCCAACGTTGACCTTTCCCATGGTCGGCATCTGTATAGGGCATATACAAAACGATGCTCCGCTCAAGCCGCGCATGGACATCGCCACCTTCCGCCACGATGAACGCTACGATGCTAGGAGTTACCAGACTGCAATAGACGCTTATGACTCCGACATCATGCTGTATTGGCAGGGACTCAAGCGCACGGACGGTATCACTTGGTCACAGAATCTGGGCAACAACCTCAAACAAGTCTATTTCCCCCAAGTACGTCCTGTCGCAGCGATGCAAGGTTTGACCAACGACAAATAAAACCATATACGCCATTAACAGCGTCATGACGATGGCCTTCCAGTCAATTCTTAGATGGAGAGAAACAGAAAAAGGCCCTGCACTAAGGATTAGAGCTTCCAAGCTGCGCACCAGCAACACTGCGCACTTATCAAATAATCGTGCGTTTGGTAAAGTCCTTGGGTCTAAAACCTAATGCGGCAAGCATAGTGAAATACACCACGGCCCCGCCCAACACTAATAGCGTCAATCGTCCGATACGCTCCCAACCACTACCCGTCAGCCAACTTTGCTCAGTACCCATACCGAACCAGAGCGCGACGCCCATCGCAAAAACCGCGAGCACGATCTTGAAGAAGAACTTGGCCCAACCAGGTTCTGGGGTATAGATACCGTGCTTACGCAAATAGTAGAACAGGATGGTTGAGTTCAAACATGCACCCAAGCCGATGGATAACGCCAGACCTGCATGATCCAGATGCAGTACGAAAGCGAACAGCAAGTTCATTAATTGGGTAGCGATCAGGGTGACAATGCCGATCTTGACGGGCGTGCGGATGTTCTGGCGCGCATAGAAACCGGGCGCGAGTATCTTCACCAAGATAAGTCCCATCAAGCCCACGCTATAACCCACCAAGGCATAACTGGTCATCAGCACATCATGGGCGGTGAAAGCGCCACGCTGAAAGAAGGTGGATAGTAAGGGCACCGCGATCATGCCCAGTGCCAAAGCTGCTGGTAACGTGAGCATGACCGTCAGACGCAAGCCCCAATCCAATAATCTGGAGTATTCCTGCATATCGTCTTTAGCAAAACATTTGGACAATGATGGCAGCAAAATTGTGCCTAGGGCAGCACCCAGCACGCCAGATGGAAACTCCATCAAACGGTCCGCGTAATACAGCCATGACACGCTACCCGCCGCAAGCAAGGATGCGAAGATGGTATTGATGATGAGGCTAATCTGCGCGATGGACACACCGAACATCGCCGGTCCCATCTGCTTGATGACCCGCCACATGCCTGCATCGCGCCAGTTAAGTCGTAGCACTGGCAACATGCCGACTTGCTTGAGAAAGGGAATCTGGAAGGCCAGTTGCACGAAACCAGCGATCAGTACCGCCCAAGCCAGTGCCAATATGGGCGGGTGGCAATATGGCGCCAGCCAAAGTGCCCCACCTATGAAACAGATGTTCAATAGAATTGGAGCGAAGGCCGGTACCCAGAACTTGTTATAGGTATTGAGGATGGCCGCCGCCACAGCAACCAACGAAATAAAGAAAATATAGGGAGATGTGTAACGCAACAACTGCACGGTAAGCTCGAACTTCTCAGGTTCATCGCTGAAGCCCGGAGCACTAATATAGACCAGGATGGGGGCCGCGATGATGCCTATGGTAGTGATCACGAACAGGATCAGAGCCAACATGGTGGTGACATGATCCACCAGCAACTTAGTCTCCTCAGCCCCGTTTTTATGCTTGTATTCGCCAAAGATGGGCACAAAGGCTTGCGAGAATGCGCCTTCTGCGAACATGCGGCGCAACAGATTGGGAAGCTTAAAGGCCACAAAAAAGGCATCGGTCGCCATGCCTGCACCGAAGACACGCGCAACCAGCACATCCCGTGCAAACGCCAAGATACGCGAAGCCATGGTGAGGCCGCTGATAGTGGCTAGGGATCTAAGTAGGTTCATTGCAAGACCGTCAGTTAATATTAAAACGCCGCGCATCATAACAAAACGACAAGGTCGAACACTTCTTAATTGGCTTCCGTCGCTATCAACCGTTATCCCGTCAATACTGAGTTTCAAATAAAAACGTAAGTTGTTCTATCTCACTAAACAACTTACACTCGAAACATAAAAAAGGGAAACATGCCAACCATTTCAATTTTCTACGGAATTATTATCAAAATGTATTGGGATGATCATGCACCTCCTCACTTTCACGCGGAGTATGCGGGATCAAAAGCTGTGGTAGAAATCCAAACATTAGAAATCACTCAAGGTAGATTGCCTAAAGGTGCTGCAATGCTAGTGAAAGCATGGGCATTGCAACACCGCGAAGAACTTATGGAGGACTGGACGCTATGCGAACAATTACAAATGCCAAACAAAATCAAGCCGCTGGAATAACGCCATGGATAGTCATCAAGGTTAATGCCTTACCTTCGTTTAGACTGTTCGTGCAATTTATCGATGGAACAGAAGGCATCGTAGATATGGCGGCATTTTTGAACCGAGATTGCGGCGTATTCAAAACTTTGCGCGACACTGAAACGTTCATGAGCGTACATGAAGAAGGCGGCGCGGTAACTTGGTCAAACGAGCTAGATTTAGCACCAGATAAAATGCATAGCGAACTACAGAAGTCAGAAATTTACATGATGAAATAGTTAAGTTGAACCATAAAAACCTCATTAGCCAATTCGCCTTGCGTCTACCTAACTCACTACACGGCTATCCAAAAGATATAGCGCAGCAAGATGAAACATCGCTTAATCAATTCATTGTTACTGCTGTCGCGGAAAAACTTTCTGTCATACACACCGAAGAATATTTCCGCGAGCGTGCCGCCAAAGCCAAACCCAGCCGCTTCGATGCGATACTTGCGAAAGTACCCGATACCTCACCACAAAAAGGCGATGAGATTATTTAACGGCACGCTGGAAAGCGGCATGAAAAAGCGGTGTAAATTACGCACACGTTTTTCTAAATATTTAGACTTATTATTCGCACTTACTTTACGTTAGGCCATAACAGCGAGGATGATTATATGAATCTTCAGTATCTGAAAGAAAAGCTCAAAGCAGCAAAACTTCATCCAATTCACCTAGAAGGCAGCCCTTTAGAAAGAAGCGGAGGCGATAAATTTATTGGAAGTATTGAGGAGTATATCGAGGCAGCACATGCACTCGGTGTCTCAGCGGTTTTTATTCTCACAGAAACCCTAGAAGCTGAGCGCTTCCAATACGAACTAGATAATGATAATCAATCTGAAATTGAGCCCGAGGTAATTGACCTTTGCAAATTCAATGCAAAATTGGATAAGTGTAAAGAATATATTGGGAAAATTGGAATGTTCAAATTGTCAATATCAGCACATGATGACCACGTCAGTTTCTACATAAACGAAGACTGGTGGATTGAATTTATCGAACTTTGGCGAGAAACAACTGACCGAATTGAGGGTGACCAGGAAGCGGCTTATGCCCAAATTCGCGTCGCACAAGTGCTAAAAAACAAGCAACTGCTAAAAGCACTGAACGACCTCATTCGTGATGCAAACTTCGTTCGCCTCCCCACCCAGCGCTCCATGATTGAGTACGCAAAGGATAAAATTCCAGAATTAGAGAACGTTGACGCAGTTACCCTCAAAGTTGAAATACAGAACCTTCACGCCAAAATTAAGGCCAAGGGCTTGGGAAGCAAACGAGGTGCTTAACCCCATATTCGAGGGTGATCGAACTATCGTGATAGCTCCACAACCAGTAGAAGTTGAACAATCGTGGCTCTGTCAAAATTTTGTGTTCGGATAATCACTCGTTTTACGTTATCGAGGCTAAATCAGAGGTAAATAGTTATGCATGAAATCATATGCCCGCACTGCAGGAAAGCATTCAAAATCGACGAGACTGGGTACGCAGACATCGTCAAACAGGTTCGCAACGGCGAGTTCGAGCAGCAATTGCACGAGCGGCTTGGACTGGCCGAGCAAGACAAGCAGAACGCTGTCGAGCTTACCCAAGCAAAGGCTGCTAGTGAAATGCAGAGGGCTGCTGTAGTCAAGGACTCTGAAATACAGGAACTAAAAGCCAAGCTCAATGCAGGTGAAGTCGAGCGAAAGCTCGCCGTGACAGAGGCCTTGAGTACCGTAGAAAAAGAGCGTGACTCGCTCGCAAATGAACTCGAACGGGCGAAACACGACAAGCAAGCCGTCTCTCAGCTAGCCGAGGCGAAGCTCGTGAATGAACTGCAAAAAACCACGGCAACGAAGGACGCGGAGATTCAAAATCTAAAGGCAAAGCTCAATGCCATCGAAATTGCGCAGAAACTCGCTATCAACGAGGCAGTTGGTGTGATCGAAAAAGAGCGAAACACACTGAAAAGCGACCTTGAACGAGTGGAACTTGAAAAGCAGCTCGCCGAAAAATCGCTCAAGGACAAGTACGAGACGCAAATCAAGGATCGCGATGACGCAATCGAGCGACTCCGAGACATGAAGGCTCGCTTATCAACCAAGATGGTTGGCGAAACGCTTGAGCAGCACTGTGAGACCGAGTTTAACCGCATCCGAGCAACAGCGTTTCCGAGGGCATATTTTGAGAAAGACAACGACGCGAAAGCTGGGAGCAAGGGAGACTTCATCTTTCGTGACTCGGATGAGGCTGGCACAGAGAGTGTCTCGATCATGTTCGAGATGAAGAACAAGAGCGACGAAACTACTACCAAGAAGAAGAACGAAGACTTTCTCAAAGAACTCGACAAGGATCGTACCGAGAAACACTGCGAATACGCAATCCTCGTTTCACTTCTTGAGCCTGACAGCGAGCTTTACAACTCTGGCATTGTCGATGTGTCCCACCGTTATTCAAAAATGTATGTCGTCCGGCCACAATTTTTCATCCCAATCATTACGCTGCTGCGCAATGCTGCACAGAACTCTCTGAAGTACAAATCCGAGCTTGCACTGGTGAAAGCACAGAACATTGATATCACGAATTTCGAGAACGAACTTGAAACATTCAAAACTGGCTTCGCTCGGAACTACGAACTGGCATCCAAAAAATTCAAGACCGCTATTGAGGAAATCGACAAGACCATCGACCATCTCCAAAAGACTAAGGATGCCCTGCTTGGCTCAGAAAATAATCTCCGTCTTGCCAACAATAAGGCCGAGGAGTTGAGCGTCAAAAAGCTGACCAAAGAAAACTCAACAATGACCGAAAAATTCGCAGAAATAAAGAATTCCTGATTCTTTTAACGTAGGTTGCGTAGCTTAACCGCTGATAGTGGCTAGGGATCTAAGTAGGTTCATTGCTAAGGAATAGGTTAGGATTGGAACGCCGCGCATCATAACACTGGCAAGGCTTAAGACTCCCTAAACACGGGACGGCGCAAAAATACTTGCAAGCTCGCGACTTAGCCACTAGAATGCGCGCCTTTTATCGCAAGCCACAATCAAGGGGTCACAATATGGCAAACACAGCACAAGCTCGTAAGCGCGCTCGTCAAGCAGTTAAACAAAATGCTCACAACAGCAGCCTGCGTTCTGAACTGCGTACTGCAATCAAGAAGGTTCTGAAAGCTATCGAAGGCGGCGACAAAGCTGCTGCCCAAGCTGTATATCAAACTTCAGTTAGCAAAGTGGACAGCATCGCTGACAAAAAGATCATCCACAAGAACAAGGCTGCTCGTCATAAAAGCCGCTTGTCTGCCGCTATCAAAGCAATGGCCTAAAGCCTGCTCGCTTTGCACGGCGAGGTCACTCTTCTAAGAAGACCTGCTCGTGAATAGTTAGGGTACACACCAAGCCGGCAGCGATGTCGGCTTGTTTGCTTTGTAAATCTTCATCGAACAGGCTGTTTCACTTGCCTGAATCGCACGCATAGCTCAAGATACGTACCGTGAATTTTTTATAGACGGCGGCATGTCCGCTGTTTTTATTTAAGGGTTTTGTATGTCACATGTGATGAACACTTACGCCAGATTACCTGTCGCTTTCATACGTGGTGAAGGCGCATATCTTTGGGATGAATCAGGGAAACGCTATCTCGATGGTTTATCCGGTATCGCGGTGAACACGCTGGGCCACGCACATCCGCGTTTGACCGCAGCTTTGACAGAGCAGATAGGCAAATTGATCCATTGCTCCAACGTATATCAAGTACCTGGCCAAGAAATCTTGGCAGATAAGTTGTGCGCATTAGCTGGCATGCAGGAAGTATTCTTCAGTAATTCCGGCTGTGAAGCTAACGAAGCAGCAATCAAGCTGGCACGCATGTATGGTCACAAACGTGAGATTGAGAACCCTGCCATCATCGTGATGGAAAAAGCTTTCCATGGCCGCACGCTCGCTACGCTTTCAGCAACCGGCAACCGCAAGGTCCAAGTCGGCTTCGA
>JBBQKX010000069.1:0-10808 GCA_038327315.1 Burkholderiales bacterium
TCGCGTTTGAGTATGGGCAAACAGAAGAAGTGCGGGCGGATGCCGCCGACCAGCATGGCGTTGCGGTTGTAGAGCAGGTGTTGTGGGGTGAGGGTGGCGGCGATGTTGTCTGCTGCACTGGCAACGAACTCGGCAGCATCTCTGGTGGTGATGTGCTCGAACACCACGCGCAGTGCTGGCATGTCTTTCAACAGCGGCAACATCACGCGGTCGATGAACACAGCTTCGCGGTCGAAGATGTCTATGTCGGGGCTGGTGACTTCGCCATGCACCAGTAGCGGCATACCGCAACGTTGCATTTCTTCCAACGCGGCATAGGTCAGACGCAGATCGGTCACGCCTGCGTCGGAGTTAGTGGTCGCACCTGCTGGATAAAGCTTCACTGCATGTACTACGCCGCTGGCTTTGGCTTTGCGTATCTCTTCCGCGCTGGTGTTATTGGTGAGATACAAGGTCATCAGCGGCTCGAAATTCATACCCTTGGGCAGCGCGGCAAGGATGCGCTCACGGTAAGCCACAGCCTGCTCGGTGGTGGTCACGGGCGGACGCAGATTAGGCATGACGATGGCACGGGCGAACTGTCTGGCAGTGTCGGGCAATACCGCAGCCATCAGCGCGTCATCGCGCAAGTGCAGATGCCAATCGTCGGGGCGGGTCAGGGTAAGTTGTTGCATGGCGTCGTCCAATGTCAGGTGTAGAGGTGAAATTGTAATGGATAAAAGCAAAGCGCCCGTACCGGATAGGCACAGGCGCTATGTTTTAACGTTGCTGTTTACTGGGCAGCTGCTGCTGGGGCATCCGCATGTTTCACAGGTGGAGGAGCCACACCATCACGCTTGTAGCTGATGTGCTTGGTGCCACCATCACACGTGCCTACGGTACGGCCAGTATCATCCGCGCCATCGGCGACGACTTCCAGCGTAAAGTTTTGCACGCCTTTGGCTTGAAACTTGGCATCAATCTCAGACTTCAACTCCTCGCAAGGCTTGGCTGCAAAAGCCGCCATAGACATACCCAACAGAGATACTGCTAAAACAGTCATGCTCGTTTTCTTGATCATATGAACTCCTTCGATTAACACGGTATAGGGAACCTCGCTCCGATCCTGCTGCGCTAAACGCCGCTGCAAAATCGTGTCGCAGTGTCCTCGTTGGTGTAGTGCCTGTCAACATTCATAAATACCTAGTCCGCTTGCGCCAAATGCGCGATGCCTGCCAGCGAGAATTCCGCAATATGCGCCGCGATGGCATTGATCTCGCGGTGGTCATAACGCAGCTTGGGATTGAGCCTTAACAACACCGGATGCGAGTTGCGATAAAACAAACACTGCCCGAGGATGCTGTACACACTGCGGCGTAGTTGTGCGTCACTCAAGCCCTTGCCGCCGATTTCACGTAACAAATTACCGAGAAACTCATGCAAAGGCCCGACTGCATCGCGCACGATCTGGTCCAAAGCTGGGGTAGGGTCGGCCAGTTCACGCGCCATGATCTGGCATTGCAAAGAGGCATGCTGTTCGTCCAGCAGCATGTGAATAAAATCGTGAATGAATAGTTGCAAGCGCTCCTTGGGGCAAGCGGAAGTAGCGGCATTGGCAGCTTGTAGTGCTTTGAGCGGGGCAAAGTTCAACACCTCTGCAAGCAATCCATCCTTGCCACCGAAGTGATAATTCACCGCCGCGACATTGGCCTCGGCACGGCGGCATATCTCACGTACCGTCGCACCCTGAAACCCGTGCTGCGAGAACACCTCACGCGCGGCGGTGATCAGCCGCTCGCGGGTCAACTCACTGGCCGATTTGAGTTCTACCTCAGTCATTTTGCGGCTGCATCCTGATGTTCGGCCGCTTCACCCGCTAATGCTTTGTACAACTGTGTATTGGCACTCAGCCAAGCGCGACGTATCTGCAAGGTTGCCTGCTCGGCAGCATAAGCATCGCGTTGCGCGTCCAACACTTCAAGGTAATTTGAAACACCCCCCTGATAGCGTGCATCGACTAACTTCAAACGTTGCTTCTGGTTCTCGCTGTTGTCGCTCTGTGCAGCCAGTTGCTCCGCCAGTTTGTCGCGTGCCGTTAGCAGATCAGAAACCTCGCGGAATGCTTGCTGTACGGTCTTTTCGTAATCTGCCACCGCGATGACCTTGCGTGCTTGCGCCAGATCAAGATTGGACGAATTACGTCCGCCATCGAACAGCGGCAGCGTCAATTGCGGCTGGAAGCTCCACGCGCGGCTCGCTGCACCGAACAAGCCGCTCAGATTACGACTGGCGAAGCCCGCGCTGCCAGTCAAGGCGATGCGCGGGAAGAAAGCTGCACGTGCCGCACCAATGTTGGCATTGGATGCCAACAGACGCTGCTCGGCTGCGCGCACATCGGGTCGCTGCAACAACACATCAGCAGGCAAGCCCGCCATTGCATCGGCTTGTATGCCTTGGTCAGCCAACGCGCGACCTGCCGGCAGATCCTTAATTTGGTTCACCGATATACCTACCAAAACATCTAGCAGGTTCTCTGCAGCAGATAGTTGACGCTCCAGATCGGCACGCGCAACCACGACTGCTTGATAGCTAGCTTGTGCTTGTAGATTATCTAATTCACCGGATGCGCCCAAGGCATAACGTTTAGCCGCCATGTCTCGCGCCTGACCTCGACCTTCCGAGGTGGCAGCGGTGAGGGCAGTGCGCTCACGCAATTCGACAACCGACAGATAGGCGTTCACCACATCGCTGATAAGCGAGAGTCGGAATGCGCGCTGTGCTTCTTCGGTCGCCAGATAACTGGCTTTGGCTGCATCGTTGAGGCTGCTCACGCGCCCCCAAAAATCCAACTCATAAGAGACGATGCCGACGTTCACATCATAACGAGAGGCCTGTAATTTATTGCCAGTGAAAGATGCGCTTGCTGGCGTCAGCGAAGCGTTACGACCCGCGTTCAAATTCACTGTCGGCAGGCGATCAGCGCCGACGATGCCATATTGCGCTTGAGCCTCCGCGACTCTAGCGGTGGCGATACGCAGATCACGATTGTTCTCTAACGCCACATCGATCAGCTTCTGCAGACGCACATCGGGAAAATAATGTGCGATGTCAGCAACCGCCTGCTTGCCACTGTCTGTGGCCGACCAAGCCGCCGCGACTGGCAGCGCAGGGCGCTCATAAGTGGGCTGCATGGAACAGGCCGCCAACAAAGTTGCCACCATCAGAGCGGAGTATCTCAACTGCTTATTCATTTGAATTCTCCTTATGGCTACGCGCATGGCCGGGGAATATCTTGCGTACCACGACGAAGAACACCGGCACTAAGAACACTGCCAGTACAGTTGCTGCAATCATGCCGCCCATTACACCGGTACCAATCGCGTGCCGGCTCTGCGCGCCCGCACCTGTGGAAATCGCCAATGGCAACACACCCATGATGAACGCGATGGACGTCATCAAGATAGGTCGGAAACGTAAACGACAGGCTTCCAGCGTGGCATCAATCAAGCTCATGCCTTCATCCTGCAACTTGCGTGCGAACTCGATAATCAGGATCGCGTTCTTGGAGGACAAGCCGATGATGGCGATCAGACCCACTTTGAAGTACACGTCGTTTGGCAGACCGCGCAGGGTCACTGCCATCACCGCACCGAAGATACCCAAAGGTACGACCAACAGAACCGCAAACGGGATAGACCAACTTTCATACAAGGCTGCCAGACACAGGAACACCACGAATAGCGAGATGGCAAACAACAGTGGTGCCTGTTGGCCTGACATGCGTTCCTCATAGGAAGTACCAGACCACTCGAAGCCAAAACCCGGTGGCAGTTTTGCTGCAATTTCTTCCATCGCGGCGACCGCTTCACCGGTACTGCGACCTGGTGCAGGTCCACCTGATATCTTCATCGAAGCCAGTCCGTTATAGCGGTCCAACTTAGGCGCACCCACCACCCAATGCGCCGTCGCCAACTCGGACAACTTCACCATGCCACCTTTGTCATTGCGTACCGACAAAGACAAGATGTCTTGCGGACTACGGCGCATATCAGCTTCGGCCTGCATCTGCACGCGCAAGATACGGCCCTGACGGATAAAGTCATTGATGTAAGCCACGCCCAGCGTAGATTGCAGCGTGTCATTCAAATCAGTAATCGACACACCCATGCTCTGGGCTTTCACGCGATCAATATCAAGCAGCAACTGTGGTCCAGCCTCTTGGCCCTCAGGACGTACACCCGCAATCGCTGGATTTTGCATCGCCATACCCAGCACCATATTGCGTGCTTCTATGAGTTTTTCGCGTCCATTTCCCCCTCGGTCCTGCAAGCGGAAATCGAAGCCGCCTGTTGCCGCAAGCTCGGGGATGGGCGGTGGGTTGATGGCAAATATCATCGCTTGCTTGATGCGGAACAGTGCCATGTTGGCCTTGCCCACCAGCGACAATGAGCTGCTATCGGCTGAGGTGCGTTGATCCCAATTCTTCAACGTCACGAACACAATCGCCATGTTCTGACCACGTCCAAAGAAGGAGAAGCCCGCCACGCCGATGACGTGCTCAGTTTCTGGTTGCTTGCGATAGTAATCTTCAACTTGGGTCAGTATTTCCAAGGTACGCTCTTTAGACGCACCCGATGGCAACTGCATCACGTTGATGAAATATCCCTGATCTTCCTGTGGCAAAAAGCTACCTGGCAACTTGGTGAACATCCAACCCATCGCGACAAAGATCGCCACGTAGACCAACAGATAGCGCGTGGTCTTCTTAGTGGCCTTACCCACCGTGCTCACATAACTATTAGTAGTCCGTGCGAAGAAACGGTCGAACCATCCGAAGAAACCACCGCCACTCTGCAATTGATGCTTTTGGGGACGCAACATTGCGGCACACAAAGCAGGTGTCAGCGTCAGCGCCATCAACGCTGAGAACATCATGGTCAACACTAGGGTCACGGCAAACTGTCTGTAGATCGCGCCTGTCGAGCCAGGGAAGAAGGCCATCGGGATGAACACCGCCATCAGCACCAAGGTGATGGCGATGATCGCACCCACAATCTGATCCATCGCCTTACGCGTCGCATCTCGCGGCGATAAGCCCTCGGTACTCATGATGCGTTCGACGTTCTCCACTACCACGATGGCATCGTCCACTACGATACCGATTGCCAGCACCATCGCGAACAGCGTCAGCACGTTAATGGAGTAGCCCAACAGATACAGACCGACCAGCGCACCAGTCAGTGCAATAGGGATGACGATGGCGGGAATCAGCGTGGCGCGCCAGTTCTCCAAGAACAGATACATCACCAGCACTACCAGCAACAAGGCCTCGGCCAGACTCTTCAACACTTCCTTGATAGAGATGTCGATGAATTTAGAAGTATCGTAAGGAACCGTCCAAGCCACGCCCTTGGGGAAAAACTTAGCCATCTCGGTCATCTTGTCTTTGACCGCTTTGACCGTACTCAGTGCATTCGCACCTGGCGACAAGCGTATCGCGACCGCGGCTGTCGGTTGCCCATCTATGCGAGCGCTGCGTGAATAATCCTGCGCACCAAGCTCAACTCTAGCCACGTCTTTGACGCGTAAAGATGAGCCATCTGGATTAGTGCGTATCAGGATGTTGCCGAATTGTTCAGCAGTCGATAAGCGACTTCTGGTGACAATGACAGCATTGAGTTGTTGCCCTGGTACGGCAGGTACTTGGCCCAATTCACCTGTGGCAATCTCAGCATTCTGCGCACGCACCGCTTTGGAGATATCGGCAGGGGAGAGTTTGTAATGATCGAGCTTCTTGTTATCCAACCAGATACGCATGGAGTACTCGGTGCCGAACATCAGCGCCTCGCCCACACCCGGTACGCGACGTATACCGTCCAGCACGTTGGCCGCAGTGAAGCTGCCCAGTGCTACGTCATCCATGGTCTTGTCTGGCGAGTACAGCGCAACGAACATCACATAGTTACGCGCAGTCTTAGCGACCGTCAGGCCCAGTCTGCGCACATCCTCTGGCAAGCGCGCCTCAGCGCGCTTGATGCGGTTCTGCGTTTCGACCGATGCTAAGTCCAGATTGGTGCCTGCTTCGAATGTCAGAGTGATGCTACCGCTACCCAGCTCCGAGGCTGACTCCATGTACAAGAGATGCTCGATACCATTCATCTCCTGTTCCAACAGAGCGACGGTGGTGTCTTCGATCACTTGAGCAGAAGCGCCCGGATAGGTGATGCTGACAGACAAGGCTGGTGGCGCGACCGATGGATATTGCGACACGGGCAGGTTTTTCAATGCCAACGCGCCACCCAGCAGGATGATGAACGCGATGACCCAAGCGAAAATGGGACGATCGATAAAGAATTTAGCGAACATGGCTTAGTTCTTTTCTTGAGTTGTAGGAGCTGCGACCATCGCCTCACCAGGCAGTGGCACCGGCTTTACGACGGAACCAGGACGGGCTTTTTGCAGACCGTTCACAATCACACGCTCACCACCTTTAAGTCCGCTGGCAATAATGAAATTAGTGCCAGCCATCCCGCTGGTGGTCACTGGCACAGGCATCACCTTATCTTCCGCACCCACTACCATCACGAACTGGCCTTCTGCATTCGCTTGCACCGCGCGCTGCGGCACTAACAGACTGCCTTGCGTTACGGCTTGCGGAAAACGGATACGTACGAACATGCCGGGCAACAGTTCATTCTTGGGATTAGGGAACTCGGCGCGCATCGCGACTGAGCCAGTGGTGGGGTCAACTGACATGTCCTGGAAGAAAATTTTGCCATCGCTAGGATAGACGCTACCGTCTTCTAACAACAACTCAACTTTGACCGAGTCGCTACGCTTCAACTTGCCCGCACTCACTGCCTGCTGGATGCGCAACAGTTCGCCGCTAGGCTGGCTGAAATTGGCATAGATAGGGTTGATCTGTTCTATGGTTGCCAACGGTGTCGCATCCGCTTTGCTGACATAAGCTCCTTCGTCTACCAGCGCTCGGCCGATGTGGCCTGAAATCGCGGCAGGAACCTGCGCATTCGCCAAGTCTTCCTCGGCACGTATCATCGCCGCTTGCGCTTGCTTGGCACGTGACTTGGCAAGGTCGTAATCCTGCTGACTCACCGCCTTAATCTCTAACAATGATTTGAAACGCTCGGCATTCAACATGGCCGCTTCCAGATCGGCACGAGCCGCATCGCGAGCCGCGCGTATGGTGCGTGCATCGATGCGAAACAACGATTCGCCTTCTTTCACATCGCTGCCTTCACGGAACAAACGTTTTTCAATCACGCCTTCCACACGCGCTCTCACCTGAGCTATCCTATACGCTTGCAAACGCCCTGGCTGGTCTTGAGTCATGGTTGCCTCACCGCTGCTTACAGTAATAACTTCTACCTCTGCCGGCGGTGGCATTTTGCCAGCGGCGGCGGCTGGGCCAGCAGCAGGTTTCTCACCGCACGAAGCGAGGAGAACGGTTAATAACAGGGCGAGTGATCTGGTCGTGGTATTCATAGTGTGGGTCCAAATGGTAAGTACTACTGCCTATGGCGTAAGCCGCCGGTCACGAAACATTTTATTTTGAAATGAGATGGGCAAGAACTGCCTAAGTTGCGAAACAAGCGTATCAAACGCTTGTTTGAAAGTAAAGAAATTAAAACTATATAGGCCGTCAGCTCTGTTGCCGGCATAACAGCAAGCCCTTATGCTCCGCCCCTCAACACTGAAAAAAGTAAAGCCCGGCAACTTACGTTGCCGGGCTTTGGATACAGATTCAGCCTTTCGGCTTTATCTTTATTGTAGCAACGGCTCTCACCCCGGATGAACTACTACAACGGTTTTATTATTACGGAGAATGGCATGACTGGCAAGTATAAAGATTTGGGCGCACTCACCTTCGGTTTGGACATTGGCATCGCTTCGGTGGGCTGGGCTGTTTTAAACGAAAACCGCATCATCGACCTTGGCGTGCGTTGCTTCGATAAGGCTGAAACCGCCAAGGAAGGCGAATCGCTCAACCTTGCGCGGCGCACTGCCCGCCTGATGCGCCGCCGTCTGCGCCGCCGTGCATGGCGGCTCACCAAGTTAGCGCGATTGCTAAAACGCGAAGGCCTGATTGCCGACACTAACCTTTTCAAGCAACCACCTACCAAAGGCCAGCACATTGCTTCGGCTTGGCAGCTTCGCGTGGCGGGGTTGGATCGTCTGCTAACCGCCGAAGAATGGGCGCGCGTGATCTACCACCTTTGCAAACATCGCGGCTTCCATTGGATCAGCCGCGCCGAGGCCAAAGCGGCGGAAGATGGCAAGAGCGAAAGCGGCAAAGTGAAGATAGGTCTCGCTGGCACTAAGAAGCTGATGCAAGAAAAGAGCTATCGCAGTGCGGCTGAGATGATTCTTCATGAATTTGTAAAACAGCAGCTTAAGGAAGATGGAACACCCGCGCTAAATAAAAATGGCGAACCAATCCTCGAGGGCGCTGCTCGCAACAAGCAAGGCGATTACAGTAAGGCCCTGTCCCGTGAGTTATTGGCTGAAGAGTTGGAGAAACTATTCGAGCATCAGCGTAAATTTGGCAATAACTACGCCAGCAAAATTCTGGAAACAGCCATCCTCGGGGACGGCGACAAAAAGAGTGGGTTGTTCTGGGCGCAAAACCCCGCACTCGCAGGCAATGATTTATTGAAAATGCTAGGGCACTGCACGTTTGAGAAAGCGGAATATCGCGCACCCAAAGCCAGCTTCACGGCCGAGCGCCATGTCTGGCTTACACGCTTAAATAACTTGCGCATCGTCATCGATGGCTCAACCCGCGCTTTAAATGAGGTGGAGCGACGTGTCGCACTCCCTTTGCCCTATCAACAAGCTGGCGATTTAACCTACAAGCAGCTCGGCAGTGCCCTCATCAATGCAGGTTTTTTGAATAAAGACGCTTTTAAATTCGCAGGCCTGCCCTATTCGATTCAGCGAGCCAGTGAAGAAAAAAACAAAGACCCAGAAAGCGCCGTTCTGACCAAGCTCCCCGCATGGCAAACGTTACATAAAACGCTAAAAGATGCAGGCCTGGAAGCGGAGTGGCAAAAAATTTCAACCGACGCCTTGGAAGGCAAGCCGCAACTGCTAGATCAGATTGCCTGGGTGTTGAGTGTGTACAAGGATGATGCCGAAGTTGAAGCCGAGCTTCGTAAGCTAACTTTGCCGAATACCGAAAAAATGGTAGAGGCACTGCTAGATATTCGCTTCGACAAATTCAGCAACCTGTCGCTCAAAGCACTCCGGCAAATCGTGCCGCACATGGAAACGGGGCTGCGTTATGACGAGGCTTGCATCCAAGCGGGCTACCATCACAGCCAGTTGCACAAAGTCGGCGCAGGCGAACACAAATACCTCCCACCTTTTTACTCGGGACGAGACAAAGACGGACGCATGGTGTTCAACCACGACATGGACATCCCGCGTAACCCGGTGGTGCTACGTGCGCTCAACCAAGCGCGCAAGGTGGTGAACGCGCTCATCAAAGAATACGGCTCACCGCATGAAATGCACATTGAAATGGCGCGAGATTTATCGCGCCCGTTTGATGAACGCAAGAAAGTAACCAAGGCACAAGTTGAATTCCGCGAACGTAACGACAAAGACAAAGCCCAATTCGCGCAGAACTTCAACATCGTCGGTGCAGTCAAAGGCAAAGAGTTTGAAAAATATCAGCTCTACCGCGAACAGCAAGGTAAGTGCGCTTATTCGATTGAGGCGATGGACATTCATCGTTTATTCGAGCAAGGCTATGTTGAAATCGACCACGCCCTACCCTACTCGCGCAGCTTTGATGACAGCAAAAACAATCGCGTGTTGGTGCTTGCCAAAGAGAACCGCAACAAAGGCAATCGCACACCGTTCGAATATCTGAACGGCAAAGACAACAACGAACGCTGGCGCAATTTTGTCGCTTTCGTCGAAGGCAACAAAGCCTATCGGCTTGCCAAGCGCAGTCGCTTGTTACGCAAAGACTTCGGCGATGAAGAATCAAAATCCTTCCGTGAACGCAATCTCAACGACACGCGCTACATCTGCAAATTTTTCAAAAACTACGTTGAACAATATCTGCAACTGCATGAAGACAGCGAAGCAAAACGCTGCGTGGTGCTGAGCGGGCAAATGACTTCTTTCCTGCGCGCCCGCTGGGGACTGGTCAAAGTGCGTGCCGATTCCGACCGCCACCATGCACTGGATGCCGCTGTGGTTGCTGCGTGCAGTCACGGCATGGTCAAGCGTCTGTCGGATTACTCGCGTCGCAAGGAAATTGAGAAAGCGAGTGCGGGATTTGTGGATGTCACCACAGGCGAGATTCCAGATCCCGCGATGTTCGACCAGTTGGAACAACACTTCCCCAACCCTTGGCAACACTTCCGCAACGAATTGGAAGCGCGGCTCAAACTGGACAACCCAGCGATGTTGCGCGAGGAGATGCAGCGGCTCGGGACTTATTCTCCCGACGCACTCGATACCGTTAAACCGCTATTTGTTTCCCGTGCGCCACAACGTCGCAACAGTGGCGCTGCACATAAAGACACCATTTATGCTCAACCGGATAGGTTGAAAGTACAAGGCGGTGTAAATCAGAAGGTACCTCTCACCAGCCTGACATTGAAAGACATCGAAAAACTTGTTGACCCGCACCGCAATGAAAAACTTTACGAGGCAATTCGCGTGCGCTTGGAACAGCACGGCGGAAAGGGCGACAAGGCATTCCCCGCCAACAACCCTTTACGCAAACCAGATAGCGAAGGCTACCCGACTGGCCCCATCGTGCGCGGTGTCACGATGGTGATCGACAAACTCTC
>JBBQKX010000070.1:0-10748 GCA_038327315.1 Burkholderiales bacterium
ACAGCGGCTGTGAGGGTTTGCATAAGGAGTTGTTACAGTGACTAGTAAAGTACCTAGGTAATTTGACATATTTATACGTCAGCTAATTTAGGTATGATGGAGCTGGCATGGTTCATTGATTTGGATGTGTTAACCTAAAAATGTATTTTTATGAAAACCCTACCTTCCATTACCAAAGAAATGATAGATACTCCTGAAGACAAGTTGCGCAAGAGCTTGCTGATATTTGCCTGCGCATTCATGAATTTTGCGGTGGTCTTGTGGCTGGCGATTTATTGGATGATGGGTTTAAATTTCTCTTCCAATGTCCCGCTTGCGTACCAATTGGTTTCTATAGGTTCCTTGGTTATTTATCTCAAGACCAAGAACTTCGAAGTGTTCCGTTTTGTTCAGCTGAGTTTGTTCTTGTTTGCGCCCTTTATCATGCAATGGAGTATCGGTAGTTCGGTTTCTTCCAGTGGTGTGATGTTGTGGGCCTTGCTTGCACCTATCGGAGCCTTGGTCGTATCCGATTGGAAAGAGTCGGTGCCTTGGTTCTTTGCCTATATTGTGATGACCATAATATCTGGTGCATTTGATTACTTCCTAGGTACGGGGAACGAAGGCAATTTGTCGATGAAGACCATAGGCGTGTTTTTTGCTCTGAATTTTGTTGCCATGTCTTCCATCATTTACTTCTTGGTGAGGTATTTTGTGGTCGAAATGGAGCGCATCAAGACGCAACTCAATCAGCAACACCAGTTGCTTGAGCAAGAACAGGAAAAATCAGAACGTGTGCTTTTGAACGTATTGCCTAGCGCGATTGCTGAGCGTCTGAAGAACGATCAAGGCGGGTTGATTGCAGACGGTTATGCCGATGTCACTGTGATGTTCGTGGACTTGGTGAATTTCACCCAACTTACCGAGATGCTGGCACCTACCGAGATGGTCGGGCTACTCAATGATATATTCTCAGGCTTCGATACACTCAGCGAAAAATATGGCGTGGAGAAGATCAAGACTCTAGGTGATGCCTATATGGTAGTGGGCGGTTTCGACAGTACTAGGAATACATACACTTGCGATATTGCTGATATGGCGATGGAGATGCGTGATTTTGTTGCCAATAATCCCAAATTTACCAAATATCATCTGAGTGTACACACTGGTATCGCCACTGGCCCAGTGGTCGCTGGTGTGATTGGCACCAAGCGTTTCATCTATGATCTATGGGGTGATACGGTGAATATCGCTAGTCGTTTGACTGATGAGGCGACCTTCGGCGTGATACAGGTCGATAAAATGACTTACAACCGCTTGCGAGACAGTTTCGCTTTCGAGCCACGTGCTACGGTCAATATCAAGGGTAAGGGTGAGATGGCGATGTATCGATTGACCGCACGACTGGGTGTGCGCAGTGCTGTCAGCACCTCAGAGGAGCATGTGGCCTTTGACTCACATGCTCCTTCATCTGCCACCTCGGTCTGAGTCTTTTAACTTTCTCCTAGCACCTGATTCCATAGCAGTATGCTGGATTGAGTGTCCAGTGATGTTTTTGCTATACGACAGGGAGTCTGCTGATTCAAGCGCATCCTGTGCTGTATCTTACGAAATGCACGATACAAGTCACCTGACTTTGTCGCCAACTCCATAGGAATCAGCCCCAACTCCCCAGCTTTATTTAAGAGCGCTAAATTACCCCTATTGGCGCTTAGCTCGGCATGTTTGTGTGCGTGTGCGAGTACTAGATATTGGACGATGAACTCTATATCCACCATTCCGCCACGGTCGTGTTTGATGTCGAATAAGTCGCTGGGGTTCGGGTGCCCATCATGCATTTTGGTACGCATACTAAGAATCTCATCGCGCAGTTTAGTGGGATCGCGCTCCAAACATAATATCTCCGACCGTATCGCATCAAAACCCTTGCCGATAGTTGCTGAGCCCGCGCTATAACGCGCGCGCGTAAGGGCTTGATGCTCCCACACCCAAGCATGATTGCGCTGATAGTCTGCGAAGGCTTCTATACTTGAGACCAGTAGTCCACTGGCGCCATTGGGGCGTAAGCGCAAGTCGGTTTCATAGAGTCTGCCCGCAGAGGTATAGCTACCTATTACGGTGTTGATACGTTGGGCCAATCTAGAATAGTTCTCTTGTGCATCCGGATGTTCGTCATCAAAAATGAAGATCAGATCGAGATCTGATTCATAGCCTAGCTCTTTGCCGCCTAATTTTCCATAGGCGATGATGGCGAAATTGGGCGTCTCGCAGTGCTTCTTGCGGGCGTTCTGCCAGCAGATATCGAGTACATGCTCCAAGATCAGATCTGCTAGGCCGCTCAAATGGTCGCTCAGTGTCTCCAGTGGCAACAAGTCTTGGAGATCCATCGCCAGTAAATGGAATATCTGTTCTTGCTGTAGGTGGCGTAATACATCCATTTTTCGTTCTAGATCATCTCCGCATTCTGATAAGCTTAAGCGGATATTGTCCCCAAGCTTCTGCCAGTCTGGCGGGGAGTAGATTTCCCGAGCATCTAGTAACTCGTCGAACAACATCGGATGCAAGGTCAGATAGTTGGCGGCCCAACTGCTGGAAGAGATTAGTTTGCACAGTCGATCGAGGGCCACTGGATATTCGATTAGGAAAGCTAGGTAGGATGAGCGTCGGATGACGCCGTCCAGCAAAGACAATATTCTTGTGAGCGTGGTGTCGGGATCTGGATGTTGTGCGGAAAGTTTAATGAACTTGGGGATCAGTTGATCCACGCGCTGTCTGCTCAATGCAGGTAATTGCAGATAACGGTTGCCTGTGTGCAATTGCATAAGCCGTTCGCTAGTTGCTCCGACTTGCTGGTAACCCTGCTCGTTCAAGCAACTTTCCAGATCCTCCATTGTCATGCCGTCACGCCAAACGGAGGTGTCGACGGATGCATTTTCTTGTTCACCGAAGATACTGTCGAATTGTAGATTGACCATTTCACGGTGTACGTCCAATTGGGAGAGCAAGGCTGCATAGTCCGCATAGCCCATGGCGAGTGCCAGCAGCTTTCTATCTTCTTCCAGCTCCGGTATATCCTGGGTCTGTTGGTCATCCAGATATTGCAAGCGATGTTCCAGATTACGCAGGAAGTGGTAGGCGGCTTCTAACTGGGCCACGGTATCAGGGGCTATCTCCCCATCAAGGCCAAGTTGTTTGAGTACGGCGAGCGTCGGGCGTAAGCGCAATTTTGCATCTCTGCCACCACGGATGAGTTGGAATACCTGTGCGGTGAATTCGATCTCGCGTATGCCACCAGGCCCCAGCTTAATGTTGTTTTTGCGATCCCTGCGCTGTACCTCTTGGCGAATTTGGGCATGCAGTTTGCGCATCGAATCGATGGCGCCAAAATCCAAATATTTACGGAAGACGAAGGGCTGGGTCAATTGCATTAGCTCGGCTTCGGCTTCACTAGGCATTGGGGAGATGACACGAGCTTTGATCCATGCATAGCGCTCCCACTCGCGACCTTGCGTGATGAGGTACTCCTCAAGCGCGGCAAAACTCATCACTAGGGGACCGCTGTCGCCGTAAGGGCGCAAACGCATATCGACTCGGAATACATATCCGTCAGCGGTGGCTTCGTTGATGATGTTGATCAAGCGTCTACCCAAACGTGTGAAGAATTCGTGGTTACTCAGGGTGCGAACACTTTCTTGTCCAAGCGTTGATTCTGTCTCGCCATCTTCTGCATAGCAAAAAATCAAATCTATGTCGGAAGAGACATTCAATTCTCTCCCGCCCAGTTTGCCCATCCCTATCACTAGAAGTTGCTGTGGCTTGTGATTGTGTTCTCCCTTGGGCGTGCCATATTGGGCTTGCAGTATTTGCATCAAGCATATTTGTGCTTGGCGTACACAGATTTCCGCAAGCGCGGTCATAGCCTGCATGACTTCTTGCAGGTCCGCCAAGCCATTAATGTCGCGAAATATGAGTTTAAGCATGACTTTTTTGCGCAACTGGCGTACCGCCTTGGCCAGCTGTTCTTCGTCGTTGATATCCAGATCTAGTGATATCAATAGATGCTCTATTTCCGCGCTGTCGCAGTTCGTAGCGTAGTTGTTGGCCAGCCAGAGCTGCAAATCCGGCTCTGCCTGTAGGAGGCGCTTGGTATATCGGCTACATTGCTGCATCTTGGCCAACATGGTTGAGAAATCGTGAGAAACAGTGCGAATGATGTTCATGGCGATGGGCTTCAAGTTAGAATACGCAGTATATTTTGATTATAGATTCTCTGTCTTAACTCGGAGATATTTGTTGGCCCCAATACATGTGGAATTCCCGCCCCGTACGTCTGCTTTGGCATAGCTTCAATTGGCTGACTCGAGTCACCATCATCGTTGTGACCATAGCAGCGATGGCCATGGCTGTGGGAATCATCATCCTGCGCTACTGGGTGTTGCCAGACATCGAACAGTATCACGAGCAGATATCTGCTTCTTTATCGCGCACAATAGGTAGGCCGGTCACCATAGGCAAGATTGCGGGCGATTGGCATGGCTACAGTCCACGACTGAGTATGGTCAATCTGGCGATATTGGATAATCACAAAAAGCCCGCTTTGGTATTGCCTAATATACGCGTCAGTGTGTCTTGGTTGTCCCTGCTTACGGCTGAGCTGAGATTTGCTGATCTAGAATTCGACAGGCCAGAATTGTTGATACGCAGAGATGAGCAAGGCAATTTGTTTGTTGGCAGTATTCCCGTGGTCGAACAAGCGGGGAGCGATAACAGTTTGGCTGACTGGCTACTACACCAGCCTCATATGGTTGCGCGGAATGCCCTCATCATTTGGCATGATGAGCAGCGCCATGCTCCGCCGTTGGTTTTAGAAAGTGTGGATGTGCTGATAGAGAGCCTGTTTGGTCGCCATCGTTTTGCGATCCGTGCCGTTGTGCCTATAGAACTCGCTAGCCCACTTGATATCCGTGGAGATTTTTACGGTAGTAGTCTCTCGCAACCACAAAAGTGGCATGGTCAGGTTTTTACCCAACTTGATAAAGCGAATATCGCAGCTTGGAGGCCTTGGTTGAATTTGCCCAAAGAGCTCAGTCGTGGAAGAGGTTCTTTGCGGGGGTGGCTGGATGTCACAGATGGACAAGTCTCACGTGTGCAGGTCGATCTGGCGGTCAAGGATGTCGCGACACGTTTAGGAGCGGATGTTCCCGAGATGTTGTTGAGTAGCCTCAACGGGCGCGCAACCTGGCATCAGCTGGTTGGTGGTTTTGAGTTGGAGACCAAGGAATTGACCATGCAGGTGGAGAACGGTGTCAGGCTGCTCACCACCGACCTATATTTACGGATACTGAATGCGCAGAATCGTCGGCCAGCCTCAGGTGAGATTAGGGCGAATCAATTGCGCTTGCGAACTTTGGTGAGTCTAGCCAATTTCCTGCCTATTCCCGCTGATTTGCGCGCTGCCCTGGATAGTTATGCGCCAAATGGTAAGGTCGAGGGGTTGCGTGCGAAGTGGCAAGGCTTGCCCACTAGTTTGCAGGGTTTTTCTGTTAAGGGTAAGTTCGACAATATCTCTGTGCGGCAGGTCGGCCAGATTCCGGGCTTCACAGGCTTGTCTGCCGAAATCGACGGCGATCAAAATGGAGGCACACTGAGTTTTAACTCGCATCAACTGAGTGTGGAAGCTCCTAGTATCCTGCGTGAACCCTTGTATTTTAAGACCTTGGCTGGCTCCGCAAAGTGGGGGCGAAAGGGTGATGAGCTGAAGGTGGAGGTGCCGGAGTTGTCGGCTACGAACGATGACTTGGAGGGCAAGGCGTATGGTAGCTACCAAACTCTGGCGGGTTCGCCGGGAATTTTGAATCTAGACGTTCAGCTTACAAAGGCGGATGTCAGGCAGGTTGCCCGTTACACCCCTTTGATCGCCGTCAATACAAAATTGAGCGATTGGCTACATGACAATCTACTAGCCGGTAGTAGTAACGATTTTCATTTGCGCATACTGGGCGATTTGAATCACTTCCCTTTTGATAATGACCCGCAAGGCAAGTTCGAGCTTAAGGCTAAGGTGCGAGGTGGCGCTATACGGTTCGCGCCAGATTGGCCAACAATAGAAAATGCCAATGGCGAATTTGTGATGGATGGCAAGCGTTTGGAAGCGCTATGTGCCGATGCGACAACTTTGGGAGTGCCTTTGCATGATGTCAGCGTGATCGTTCCAGATATCACCTTGGATACACCCTCGCTGCAAACCAAATTGTCATCAACGGCAACGACACGTGAATTCTTGCAATACGTACACAACAGTCCTGTGCGCGCCTATGCGCAAGGTTACACGGATACGATAAGTGCCAGAGGTAAGGGCGATTTGGAAGTGAATCTACGTATCCCTAAATTGGGTGAGGAAGTGGTCGAGTTGCAGGGTATATATCGACCCTACAGTAACGAGATTGATCTGGGCGGTAATATACCTATCATGCATAAAGTGAATGGGGAATTACATTTCAGCGATAGTGGGTTGGAGACGCGCCAATTAACGGCTCAGATATTGGGTGGCCCAGCCGAGGTGTATATCAAAACAACGCCCAATGGAGCAATCGCCAAGCTCAGTGGAAAGAGTAATCTGGATGTGTATGGCGAGGAGCTTAAATTCCCTTTACTCAGTCAATTGCACGGGGAAGCTGCATGGACTGCGCAGGTCAATGCGGAGAATAAATCCTTGCGTGTGCAGATTGCTTCCAATCTTCAGGGTGTCAGTTCTACACTTCCACTTCCCTTCACTAAGATTAAGGAAGACAAGCTTCCATTAACTATAGCATTGCAGTCCAGTGCCGCATCCGTCGCTAAAGCTGCTGGCGTAGATCGGCAGATCGAGATCGACGTGGGAGTCGGGAGCCTGTTGAGTGCTAAAGCAATACAACAAACCCATAAGGGTGTGGATGCTCTTAAACGCGTGACCGTGAATTTTGGTGGACAGGGGAAATGGTCTGAGCAAGATGGTATCTGGTTAGTGGGTAGTATGCCGGAGTTCTCCATGCAAGGATGGGGGGGCGTGCTGGGTTCGCAGGATGCTGCAGCGACTGATAAGATTATGATTGCGGGTGCGGATTTGCTAATCAAGAAATTGACCGGCTACGGTTTTGGTATGAGTAATTTGCATGTCGTCGCTAGTAAACGTGGAGAAGGTGTGGCGGCTCAACTAGAAGGGCAGTCGGCTAGTGGCGAGGTGATTTGGCAACCTCACGGTTACCAAAATGCTACAAAAATGAGTGCGCACCTTAAGAAATTTGTCTGGCCGGGAGACTTGGTTCAACATCCTGCTGCCACAGAGTTGGTTCAAGCTGAAATTGTTTCGCAGGTGGTTCAACCTAGTAGTCTACCTACATTGGATGTGACTATAGATGACTTGATTGTTACCGGGAATCGTGTCGGACACCTAGAGTTGGCGGGTAATCCGGAAGGAGACAGTTGGCGTCTGCGCAGACTGATCTTAACCGATCCAGATGGTAACCTAAGCGGAGATGGGGTTTGGCTTGGGGTGAATGGAAAGCCTCAAACTAAAATCAACTTAACGCTTGGCATTGAGAATGCTGGCAGAGTGCTGGATCGATCCGGATATCCTAAAACGGTCAAAGATGGCAAAGGTAAGTTAATTGCAAATTTGTCATGGCAGGGCGCTCCTGCTGACTTTAATTTGAAAACGCTGGAAGGCTCGCTTAATTTGAACACAGGGAAAGGCCAGTTCCTAAAAGTTGATCCTGGTGTAGGCAAGCTGTTGGGTGTGATGAGTCTGCAAGCATTACCCAAGCGTATCGCTCTAGACTTCACGGATGTGTTCAGTGAAGGCTTTCAGTTTGATAGCATTAAGGGCACAGCGCAGATACATGACGGCCAAATGAAGACGCAAGATTTTCGGATTGAGGGATCTGCGGCAAAGGTCACTATGAAGGGTGGCGTTAATCTGCTGGATGAGACTCAAGATCTGCGGGTTGAAATTTTGCCTAATATAGGCAGCGGCGTCTCACTTATCAGTGCATTCGCAATCAATCCTATATTCGGGGTATCTACATTTGTGGTCGATAAATTATTGGGAAATCCTCTCGATAAGTTGGTATCGTTTGAATACAATGTAAGTGGAACTTGGGCTGATCCTACTGTGGTCAAGTTGGGTCAGAAGCCAGTATCCTCCAGTATCAAGGATGCGTCACCTGAGTAAGTTAGATGCGGTGCAAGCAATTTGTGCACTCCTATAATGCCCAATAAATTCATAGTACAGAAAGCTCATCATGTCCGAAGGAAATAACACTCAGCAACGTATCGCCGCCCAGGTAAATGCATTCAAGGTGGCCGCCATACAGATGGCTTCTGGGCCGAATGTCACGGGTAATCTGGGTGAGGCACGCAGATTGATTGCTAAAGCCGTAGAGCAGGGCGCTAAGCTAGTGGTTTTGCCTGAATTCTTTGCCATTATGGGTTTGAATGATATGGACAAGGTCAAGGTTCGCGAGCAACCTGGGCAAGGTCAGATACAAGACTTTCTGAGTGAGACTGCGCGGCATTTCAAGATTTGGCTGGTTGGTGGCTCTATTCCATTGGCGGGTAGTACCCCTGATAAGGTTTTTAATAGTTGCTTGGTATTTGATGAGCACGGTAAACAAGTTGCGCGGTATGACAAGATTCATTTATTTAACTTGGAGTTGGGTAACGAAAACTACCATGAGGCCAAAACCATAGAACCAGGGAGTCGAGTGGTGGTGGTGGATAGTCCTTTTGGTCGCATAGGTTTGGGAATCTGCTATGACCTACGCTTCCCTGAGTTGTTTAGAGCGATGAAGAATGTCGATATCATCGTGCTGCCCTCTGCCTTTACCGAAACGACAGGCAAGATGCACTGGGAGATTCTAGTTCGTGCTCGCGCAGTTGAGAATCTGGCCTATGTAATCGCATCTGCTCAGGGTGGCTATCATGTTAATGGTCGCGAGACTCATGGCAATAGCATGGTGGTCGATCCGTGGGGGCGTATTTTGGATAGACTGCCACGAGGTTCAGGTGTGGTGATTGCCGAAGTGAATCCTGCTTATCAAGCGAGTTTACGCTCCAGTCTGCCTGCTTTGTCGCACCGTACGCTGTATCAATGTTAAGTTAAGGAATACTTTGAAGCCAGTAAATCAAGCAGCATCTCTATTCACCACCGCACAGCAAACCCTACTCACTCCGTATGCCCTTGATGCAGGGCGTATAGAGCAGGTGTTCGCCAATATGATGGCTCATCGCCTTGATTATGCGGACCTGTATTTCCAATATAGTCGCGCTGAAAGTTGGTCTCTGGAAGAGGGAATCGTTAAGTCTGGAAGCTTCAACATCGATCAAGGTGTAGGTGTGCGTGCTGTCAGTGGTGAGAAGACCGCTTTTGCGTACTCGGATGATATTAGTTTGAATGCGCTAGAAAGTGCCGCCCATGCCACGCGCGCGATTGCGCGACAAGGCGGCACACAGTCGGTGCCGATTATGAAGCAGGGTACTCGCCGCGATATCTATCTCCCACATGATCCTATTGCTAGTATTAAAGACGCAGATAAAGTTACTTTGTTAGAGCGCCTAGAAGGCTATGCGCGCGCAGCGGATAATCGTGTCGTGCAGGTAATGGCGAGTCTGGCAGGAGAGTACGAAGTGGTGATGGTGGCGCGCCATGATGGCTTGATGAATGCGGATATACGCCCGTTGGTGCGACTTTCATTGCAAGTGATTGTGGAAAGTGGCGGTCGCCGTGAACAAGGTTCGGCTGGTGGTGGCGGTCGATTTAGCTATGACTACTTTGATGACGAGATCTTGCGTCGCTATGCGGCTGAGGCGGTTCATCAGGCGGTAGTGAATTTGGATGCAGCCCCTGCACCTGCGGGGAATATGACAGTAGTGCTTGGTAATGGTTGGCCGGGGATACTTTTGCACGAGGCTATAGGTCATGGACTGGAAGGTGATTTTAATCGCAAGGGCAGCTCGGCCTTCTCGGGGCGTATAGGTGAGCGCGTTGCAGCCGAAGGCATCACTGTGGTCGATGACGGAACCATCATCAATCGTCGCGGTTCATTGCAGATGGACGATGAGGGGAATGCAACACAGTGCACCACGCTTATCGAGAACGGAATACTTAAGGGCTATCTGCAGGATAGTCTTAACGCTCGTCTGATGGGTGTCGCCCTTACCGGAAACGCAAGGCGAGAGTCTTATGCGCATATTCCAATGCCACGCATGACCAATACCATGATGTTGAATGGTGATAAAACTCGGGATGAAATTATTTCTTCAGTGAAGCATGGCTTGTATGCGGCTAATTTTGGTGGTGGTCAGGTCGATATCACGAGTGGCAAGTTCGTTTTCTCTACGACTGAGGCCTATATGATAGAGAACGGCAAGATTACTTACCCAGTCAAAGGCGCTACCTTGATAGGTAATGGGCCGGACGTTTTGACGCGTATTTCTATGGTGGGTAACGATACTGCATTAGATTCAGGTGTAGGTACATGTGGCAAAGAAGGTCAAAGTGTCCCTGTAGGTGTGGGTCAACCTACACTCAAGATTGATGGCCTGACCGTGGGTGGTACTGCATGAGCTCTGATACATCAGTGAGTTACAAGAAAATTACAGAAAGCTATTGACGTGAGGAATTGTGTCTGTAGAATGCGCACCTCTTCGCGGTACGGCGGGAGGGCGAGATGGATAAAACCATTGGTTATCAGATAGATAGCTGGCTTTTCTGAAGTGATGTGGGAAATAAA
>JBBQKX010000071.1:0-10143 GCA_038327315.1 Burkholderiales bacterium
GGCAACTACTCCGAATGGCTGGAACAAAAAGGCGCGCGTTTAGCCACCGAACAAAAGCAACTCGACGCACACGCCAAAGCGATGAAGCAAGAATTGGAATGGGTACGTCAGAACCCCAAGGGTCGCCAAGCCAAATCCAAAGCGCGTATCGCTCGCTTCGAAGAATTGAATTCACAAGAACACCAAAAGCGCAACGAGACACAGGAAATTTTCATCCCTGTGGGCGAGCGTCTGGGTAACGAAGTCATAGAATTCGAAGGTGTGAGCAAAGCCTATGGTGACCGTCTGTTGATCGACGACCTCAGCTTCAAGATTCCGCCCGGCGCGATTGTCGGCATCATCGGTCCGAACGGCGCGGGTAAATCCACCCTGTTCCGCATGATCACCGGCAAAGAGACACCAGACACCGGCACCGTCAAGATCGGTACCACCGTCAAGATCGCCCACGTCGATCAAGCGCGTGACTCATTGCAAAATGAAAAAACCGTCTTCGAAGCAATCTCAGGCGGCAACGAGATTCTCACCGTCGGTAAATACGAAACGCCAGCGCGTGCCTACATCGGCCGCTTCAACTTCAAGGGCGGCGACCAAACCAAATTGGTCGGTCAACTCTCAGGGGGTGAACGCGGACGCTTGCATCTGGCACAGACACTGATCTCTGGTGGCAACGTCTTGCTGCTCGATGAACCGTCAAACGACCTCGACGTAGAAACCTTGCGCGCACTGGAAGACGCGTTGCTAGAGTTCGCCGGCTGCGTCGCCGTTATTTCCCATGATCGCTGGTTCCTAGACCGTATCGCCACGCATATTTTGGCGTGTGAAGGCGATTCCAAGTGGACGTTCTTTGATGGCAACTATCAGGAATATGAAGCGGATAAGAAGAAGCGCTTGGGTGAAGAGGGGGCTAAGCCTAAGAGGATTCGGTATAAGCCGATTAGTCGGTGAGGTCGTCATTCCGGCGCAGGCCGGAATCCAGTGCGCGCTAGTTGAGGTAAACCGCTATGCCTCCACATGCTTGCAAAGTGTTTACAGTCACATTAGTCTGCACCCATTGAAAAAGGAGAAGCGCCATGTCCATAGCCGAAAACATCTATCAGCATAGCCGCCGACTTCCTGAGCAGGCAGCACGCGAGGCATTGGACTTCATCCAGTTTTTGGAACAACGCTACGTGACCAAGACAGTTCAAACAGAAAATACCGAGCTGTTTCTCGCTGCCATTGCGGGAACACTGAGCAACGACTTTCCCGATGACATCACGGATGATGATCTCGGTACTCACGCGTCACATTAAACTGAGTAGCGATAAGGAACGGTATGCCGACCATCAGCCAGTTTTTTGGAATCGTGATTCAGATGTTTTGGAACGATCACGCCCCTCCACATTTTCATTGTCAATACGGTGAATACGATGCAATCGTGAGCATTCAAACTTTGGAATTGATGGAAGGAAAAATGCCACGCCGTGCGCAAAGCCTGATTTTAGACTGGGCGGAATTGCATCAAGCAGAACTGCTCGAAGATTGGCGCTTATGCGAACTCAAGCAACAACCGAAACCTATCGCACCACTGGAGTAATCATGCCTACATATTGGAGAGTCACAGAAGTTCGCGTCATAGAAGACCATGCTGTATGGGTGCGCTTTAAAGACGGATTGGAAGGAGTCGTGCGTTTCCTCCCCGGATTTTTTCGCGGCGTGTTTTCGCACCTGAGCGATCCGGCGAAATTCAAGCAAGTTACGGTGGTGGGCGGTGCCGTTACATGGCCGGGTGAACTTGATCTTGCACCCGATGCGATGCACGAAGAAATAAAGCAACATGGTGAGTGGATAGTTGAAAAATAATGCGATGCTGACCCCGTTGGCTACACTTGAGCGACCCCGAAAAATTTCGTCTAGTCTCCGTAGTCGGCGGCGCAGTCACATGGCCGGGCGAGCTAGACCTCGCACCCGATGCGATGCACGAAGAAATCAGGCAGCGCGATGAGTGGATAGTTGAAAAATAATGCGATGCTGACCCCGTTGGCTTCCGTTTTGGAGAATACGAGTGAAATCAATTTTTACTATTCTAAGCAGTATTATTGTTGGCGTAGTCATTGCGTATTTTTCTTTGGATTTGAAGGAAGAGAAATTGATTTACACGCTTACGGAGCCAGCTACATTTGGTGTATCCAGTTTTCAAAATCTTGAAATCAGAAACGAGGGTTTTGAGCCAGCAACAAATGTAAAGCTCTTTATACCAAAAACAACGTTTGACTCGAAGCAAATAGAGCTTGCGGCAAAGTTTGATTTGAAAGGTGACGGCCAATCGCTTGTTGGCGGGCTTGAGAGAATCAGACGCGGTGAGCGTGTCTTGGTTTCTCTAACTTCAAAAACTGGAGTTCTAACGAGTAGCGATATTGCAATTAAGTCAGATAGGTCTATTGCAACTTTTGCGCTTCCTGACGTTTGGTCATTTGATAAAATCTCATTTTGGATTGGCGCAGGGGTTGGCTTTCTTTTTCTTATATTTATAACAATGGGGGTTTCTATTCCTGCTTATAAGGAATATCAAAGGAAAGCACGGTTAGCAATGCAAAACGCAAAGTAGAACGCATTTAAAAGCGTAGCTAATGCGGAGTAAATGGTGGCAGCTAATGGAAGTTAAAGGGGGAAGCTTCGATTAAAGCGATTAAAGGGGCCAGGCTCGCAATAATATTTCCGTTAAATTAAAAGTATGAACACTTCGTCACCCTGTCGCTTGGGGTCTTGATCGCAAAAACAGGGCTCAAACGACGGTCTTAATCAAGGTGGAATCGATATGAAACTCTCACGGTGGCTTGCCTCGCCTTGCCTATTACTGCTCTGCACCCTAGCTCTAGCCGCAGTTGCCACAGCCCCGGCTTCAGCACCTTCGGGAACAGCAGCGCCGAAGCTAGTTGCCATGAAGATTGTAGATCGCCACACGCGCAAGCCGTTGGCGAATCTGCCGGTTGAGGTGATGAGCAACATACCGGTGCAATGCCTGCGCGCGCCCTGTCCGCCGGGCGAGCGGCATCAATGGGTGGGCACCACAGATGCCTGCGGCGTGCTGAGATTCCCAGCCAGCCTTTTCAATGACGAGGCCTTGGTCCATGCCAAAGCAGTGGGTTCGAACTTCGCCGTCCACGTCCAAGGCGTGAACACACGAAACACCTAAGGGCGCCTCTTGCTTGAGCCGCCGCCAAGGAAGTAATCAAGGACAATCGGAGACGGACCACTGTTAGTTCGGCTAGTGCGGTGGTGCAGGACTATGAGACTTATCCAAAACCGCTAACAAAATCTGCATCGCAATCATTTTGCAAGTTGTCCTGATATGCTTGGATTAGGTTTACTTTATGCAGCTGCATGAATGTTCCACTACTTTTGAAAGGCCGCTATGAAATCATTCTTTCGTGAGAATCCCACTATTGCTTTTGGTCTGGGTTTGCCGCTGTTGCTGGTTGCTTTGTTCTTGCTGATTTCGGGGATACCTGCGCTGCTGGTCGCACCGCCGCAATACGATGTGCTGTATGCGACCGAGTTTTACAACAACAATACGAATGGAGTGCAGGTCTCGGTTGCTAATCAGCAGGTGCAGGTTTTTTATCAGGGCAATGTGGCGGGTTATCAGAAGCCGCGTCTGTGGCGATATAGTCCGAAGACGGGCGGGGTGAGGGAAATTAGCTACATGCTGCCGCCCAATTTGCTCCCTCCTGGCAATGCTCCGGTGCAGCCTGCGGATGCGGCGAAGGTCACGTTGCTTGAGGTTCCCGATGTCGCGGGTGTGAAGGTCGATTCTTCCAGTGTTGCGCCCGATGGCTATGCGTTCAACACGGGGGAGAATGGTTATGGAGGCGATGCTTTCACAGGGATTTTTTATTCTGCACGTTACCATAACGATGTGGTGTTGACGAAGAACGGGCGCAGCATTCGTCTGCCCAATGCCAGCAATATGTATTACGGCAACAACACTCACTTTATTGGCTGGGTGGTGTCGCCATGATCGGGTTGCTGGCTCTGCTGCTTATATTTTTGCTGATTGGCGGTTGGTGGGGCTGGCCGTTGTTGGCTGGCTTACTCGGTGCGTCGGCGGTGACGGATAAGACGAGCGCGCTGGCGCACATCGCGCAACTGATGCGCAATTACGCCATCACACCAGACGAAATCGCGACGGCGCTGCATGCACTCGCTGCATTTGAAACTGAATCTGCGACGGGTCGGCGCAGCAGTGGCGAGTTGGCTCGCACCTTGTTTATTTATCTCGGCGCGATATTCATCTTTGCGGGTGTCAGCACTTACGTTGGCATGTTCTGGGACAGTATGGGCAGTGCGATGCGGGTGTTTATGACACTGGGGGTGGGCTATATTTTGCTCATCGTGTTGCTGGCTGCCTTACATGAAGGTAAGTATCCAAAGTCCATCCTACCGCTGGCATTAGCGACCCTTTGCATGCTCACCAGTGGCTGGTTCGTACTCATCCATGAAGTGTACCCACACGGCAATAATTGGCGTTTAGCCGTGCTAGCGGTATTTGCTGTGATGGTGCTACATCAAGGCGCGCTGTACGCAAAATATCGACTCACGGTGTTGGCGTTTGGCACGCTATTTTTCGTGTACGGCTTCATGCAGGTCGGTCTCGACATGCTGGATGTCCCGCTCGAATACATCGCCATCGTGCTGGGTGCTTCGCTGTTTTTAGTCGCCTCGTCACTCGACGACACGCCGCACCGTGCGCTCGCCGCACCCGCCTTTCTAATCGCGATCTGCTGGATGAACAGCGGACTGTTTGACCGCGTTGCACTCGCCACCTCCGTCCACTGGGCGAGCCTGCTCATCGGGGTGAGCGTAATCTCCGCAGCCTATGGACTACAAAAGGCAGGGCGGCATATTCAATTGGCGGGCCTAAGCTATTTCTTCGGCTCCATCATGCTATATGGCGGCTTATTCGACCTCGTGCGTCATACCCCCGTGGAACTTATTTACCTCGCCGTGACCGCGTCCATGCTTTATGCCTGCGTGTTACTGCGTAGCCGCGCGTTATTGTTCACCACAGTGATTGCCATGCTCAGCTACATCGGATATTACAGTGCCCAGCATTTCGCCAATTCGCTAGGCTGGCCTGTCACCCTCGTACTGATGGGCGTGGCTTTTCTGGGTGTGGGAACGATCGCACTCAAGGTGAGGCGGCGCATTTAAGAATGCGGTGATAACTGTAAGTGCCATTCGGGTCAGACTCGAATTTTTTCGAGATGAACGAAAATTATGACTTTCTCGGCACAACACAACAAGCGCATCGTTATCATCGCCAGGCCGAACGGCGTGGGGAAGACGACCTTTGCTCGTGAGTTTTTGCCTACCGATGCTGAGTTGCCAAACTTTGTGAATGCCGATTTGATTGCTGCGGGCTTGTCACCTTTTACGCCGGAGTTAGTCGCGTTCAAAGCCGGACGTATCATGTTGGAAACGATTGCGGACTACGTTAAACGAGGCGAAAGTTTTTCGTTCGAGACGACGCTTTCTGGTTTAAGTTATGCGCAGATGATTCCAGCGTGGCGTGCTTCTGGTTTTGTCGTTGAGCTGGCATTTCTATCCTTACCTGATGTCGAGATGGCGATTGAACGCGTGTCGAACCGGGTCAGGCAAGGTGGGCATAATATCCCCGAGGATGTCATTCGTCGCCGTTTCATACATGGTCGAAAAAATTTCGAGCGTTACAAGCTGTTGGTGGATAGCTGACAGCTATATGATAATTCCGGCATCCCCGTTGTTTTGATAGAGGAAGGGCAGAATAAATGAAAGCACCTGTTTCGCACCTGAAGGACTCCACTTTGCAAAAAGCTCCGCAGGCTTTGTTGCGCGCTGCTGAGAAAGCCCGCCAACTGTCCGAGCAGACCGGCACGCCTTTCGTTACGCGCCCGGCTGGCACTCCTGCGAATAAGGGCAAGTAATATTATGTTGGCGCAGAAAGGTTCGGCGAGTGCTGTGGTGCAGGACTATGCAACCTACCAGGCTCAACAGGATGCCTCCCTGATGTTGAAGCTGATGGTTCAAGGTGAGGCCGATGTGCAGAAGATTCGTGTCACGCCACAAGCCAAAGTGTTTAATTCCCTGCGCGCGTCTTTGCTGAAACAACAAAAGCAGCAAGGCTGAATCGAAGTTGGATTAGGTGTTGTGGTCGCACACGGCGCATTAGCTAAAGGGGTTAGCATTGCAATAGTTTTTGCATAGATAGAAAATCAAAGAATAGAAGCAGCACCCTTTTACCTTTCACCTTATTTCATCTCTCTCAAAATCCTGATCAAACAATATGAACATATCCCCTCCTGCAAACTGCCCCATCGCAAGCGAAGCCGATGTACTTGATGAACTATTGGGTTTGCACGGTGCAAGGGTGCTGGAGCTGGGCTGCGGTAAGGCCGACAAGACTCGCATCGTGGCGCGCAAGGCGGCTGAGGTATTTGCATTGGAAGTGGATGAAACCCAGCTCGCCAAAAATCTCGCTAGCAACAATCTAAGCAATGTCAATTTTGCACATGGCGGCGCTGAGAAGATACCGGCAGACGATGCGAGCTTTGACATCGTGCTGATGTTCAAGTCGCTGCATCACGTCCCGATGGAACTGATGGACAGTGCCTACGCAGAGATACACCGCGTACTGAAACCTAGCGGCGTGGCCTACATCTCCGAGCCTGTCTATGCAGGCAATTTCAATGAAATATTGAAACTATTCCACGACGAAAGAATCGTCCGCGAAGCCGCATTTTCCGCCACACAACTTGCGGTCTCGTCTGGGCTGTTGTCGCTGGTGAGGCAAAAATTCTTCCTGCAAGAGATGCACTTTGCTGATTTCGCGCAGTACCAAGAGCAGGTGCTGAACGTGACCCACACTGACCATCGCTTATCTGCCGAGGTTCTCGAAGCGGTGCGCACCACGTTCAACCAGTTCATGACTGAAACTGGTGCGACCTTCCATATGCCGATACGCGTGGATTTGTTGAAGAAGCTTCCTGCATAAGCGCGAATAGTCTCAGCCAACACAATCCCACGGTGCGCGACCCTTTAGCGTAATCTGCACCCCTCAATGAATCCAATTGCTTCATCTATTTAACTCAAGAGGTAATTCATGATTGTCCGTAGCAGACCTTCCGGTCTCAGGTTGTTTCTAATTTTGCGTGGCTCGGTATTGCATCAGATATGGGCGGTGTTGCTGGTCAACTTCCTGTTGGCCACGCTCGTGACGGTGAGCCACGGTTCGCTGTTCACGCACAAGATCACGCTGACTGCTATCCCGTTTACCTTGATTGGCTTGGCGTTGGCCATCTTCCTCGGCTTTCGCAATAACGCTGCTTATGACCGCTACTGCGAGGGACGCAAGTTGTGGGGCGAGATTGTGCTGGAGAGCCGCAACTTTGCGCGCCAGTGCCTGACGCTGATCAAGCATGACGAACCCCTCAAGCCGGACGCTGGGCTAGAAGATGTGCGCAAGCGCATGATCTTTCGCACCATCGCCTTTACACACGCGTTACGACATCTGCTACGCAATACTGATGCTCACGCCGAACTCAAGCCTTTGCTGGTGGAGCACGAGTGGCAGTTCAAAGCGGCTAACATTCCCGATTATTTGATGCATCGCATGGGCGATGACTTGCGCTTGTGCCTGAACGAGAAGCGCATCGATGCTTGCCTCGCTGCTTCGATAGACGCGACCATGTCCTCGATGACGGCGGCGGCAGCAGCCTGTGAGCGGATCAAGAGCACACCGATTCCGTTTTCCTATACGCTGATGCTGCATCGCACCGCCTATATGTACTGCTTCCTGCTGCCATTCGGCTTGGTCGATACGATAGGCTTCATGACGCCCTTCGTCGTGGGCATCGTCGCATACACTTTCTTCGGACTCGATGCGCTAGGCGATGAGATCGAGGAGCCGTTCGGCAACTCCCCTAACGATCTGGCGCTGGACGCGATCTGCCGTTCGCTGGAAATCAATATGCGCGATGCCGTCGGCGACCAACACCAACTTGTTCCCCTACAACCGATCAATTATTGCCTGATGTAATCCCCCCTCAAATATCATCGTGCGCAAAACAAGGACTCATGCGGCCTTGTATCTTAAGGCTATGCCCGAATGGCACTTACTTAAGCCAATTGACAACAGGCTCCCTCCCTTTCAAGGGGAGGGTTGGGGTGGGGTGTGGAAAACTACCCATCCCCATCCTAGCCTTCCCCTTGAAGGGGAAGGGATGGTGGCACTTTTAGTTTTTTGGAGGTGGCTGCCTGTGTGGCAATCCGTGCGTTTTTGCGCTTTATTACTCTTAAGTAAGTGCCATTCGGCTATGCCCTAGTTGTAGTGATAGCTCAAAGAGATGAAAGCTTCGTCTTGCAAACGCGTGTTTACCAAAGGACTTTGACGAATGGCTGGCCCTAGCCATCTTCGCAGCATGTAGAGATTCGCATTCCAATGCCCTTCCACCGGAATTTCCCATACAAAACCTAACATCGGCGTGGTGGTTGCTTTGGGCTCATAAGCCGTAAACCGACTGGTCGCAGCTTCGGCTGGCGTAACACCGTAAAAATATCGCGTGTACCTAGCGGAGAAATGCTCGATCCCCAGCATAGGGTAGACCTCACTCTCGCCTACGCTGAGTTCAGCGGCATAGATTAGTTCGTAAAGTCTGCTGTGCGATTGATGGACATCGTAGAACGCATTCAGGAAGAAGCCACCGATCGGTGTCTCCTGAAAAGTACCGATGCCTAGTGGGAGTGAATTCTGTCGACCACTCAGTCCCTGTAAGCTGGGCGTATTGGTCTGATAGCCATCCAGATTGATGCGCCCGACGAGCTCCAGATGACCATAGCCCAACGGCACGGTCTTGTAGCCAAAGGTGTCGAAGCGCGCAAAGTAGCGACCATAATCAAAATACAGATAGGGCAGCGGGAGCAGTGTGTTGCCATCCCCTTTAACTGGGTTGGTACTGCCATAGACTGCGACACCCACGTCACCCTTTATGCGATCAGAAAACTCCTCTGCGCCCGCAGCTGTCGCCACAAACAAGTTGAAACCAAAAAACAAAATGAGTACGAAGCTTTTTCGGACTGCTATCAAGCATGTAGGGGAAAGTTGAAGATAGATTTTCTGCATATGGCGATTCTATCGTATTCCCTGAGTGCCTATCGTCTTCGACCCTAAGCAGAAACGAGCTGGTGTGTGAGGTTTCGAAAAGTCAGCCGTGTTCTGCCCTGATTCACTTAGAATGTCGAGTTATAAGACTTAACCCTTGGTTGTGAAAACTTATCATGCATCAAGCTTATACAAATAATTCTGTATTCCGCCTGCTAGTGCTGGCTTACGCATTGATCACATCTTTGCTGGTTGGCTGCGGCGGTGGTGGCGGTGAGATTGCTCCTGCACCGGGGGCTCCTGCTGGCGCTGCTGCGGGACCCGTTGTAGTCGCACCTGTGGCTAATACCCCTGGCGCAATCACACCAGTGACTTCGGGCGTTCCCGCTATCTTAGGCACACTCAATCCGAACACCACCAGCGCCTATTTCACTGCGCTGACTACTACGGGTTTCAAGCAGTTCACGACAGGTGTTGTGGCACAAATGAATGTGCTCGCCAGATCGCCTATCGGTATAACAACGACCGCGACCATCGCTGGCACGGTCGCCAATCAGAATCAAGCGACGGTGGCACTCAATGCGGGCGCATGGGGAAATCAAACGCAGGCAGGTGCTTATTATCTAAATGCGGCGGGTGCATGGGTCGCCGACAATGCTGTGGTACAAATGACCAGCAACCCCAACGGTAGCGTCACACTATTAGACCCTTATCTTGGCGCGATGACTTTGACGCCGAATGCGGTCAACATCGCCGGTCGCCCTATCGCGTATAGCGGTGTCCCGCTGCAGTTCCAGTTGAACATCGCTGGTCTGGCTGCCGCCTCTTCTGTTGTGAACGTCAACGACCAGTATGCGATGAACGCGCAAGGTAACGGGGGTGCTGCCATGTTCAGCAACGCCATATCGGCTAATGCGGTCTATCCGACTGGCTCGGTAGATTGGCTACTCACGGGTGGCGTCAGCAGTCAGGATAGTTATGCGGTGTTAGACGCAAGCCGCGCACCATACGCAACCAACAATACT
>JBBQKX010000072.1:0-10124 GCA_038327315.1 Burkholderiales bacterium
GCTTGGGCATTCTTGAAGAACCAAACTGCCAATGGCACGATGTCTTCTACGCGCTCACGCAAAGATGGCAGTGATAAGCGCAGCACACTCAAGCGATAGAATAAATCTGCGCGGAAGCGGCCATCTTTGATACGCGCTTCCAGATCGCAATGTGTCGCGCTGATGATGCGAATACTCACTGGAATGGGCCGCGTACCACCGACGCGTACCACTTCACGCTCTTCCAACACGCGCAGAAAACGTGTTTGCAAAGCCAACGGCATCTCACCGATTTCATCTAGGAAAATAGTGCCTCGATGCGCAGCTTCGAATAAGCCCGCATGACCGCCGCGTCGTGATCCAGTGAACGAGCCTTCCTCATAACCGAATAGCTCAGACTCCAACAATGACTCGGCCACTGCGCCGCAGTTGTATGCGACAAAGGGCTTGTTGACGCCCTGTAGACTCTCGCGATGTATCGCCTGTGCAGCCAGCTCTTTACCCGTGCCAGTCTCGCCTTGTATCAACACCGTAGCTGGAGATTTGGCGAACAACACGATGGACTGATGCACACGTTTCATCTGCTCAGACTCACCGCGCAGATCCGCCAAGCCATGTTTCGCACGTAGGGTGTCTGCGACTGTCGTGCCGCGTTTTCGCCTGCCTTCCGTTTGTGTAAAGCGTGCAATTTCCAGCGCATGGTCGAAGGCCTGTCGTATGGTCGCTGCGGAATACACGAAGATGCCGGTCAAGCCAGCCTCCTCCGCCAAGTCGGTGACCAGCCCTGCCCCAACAATGGCCTTAATACCCTTGGCTTTGAGTTCATTGATTTGACTGCGCGCATCCTCCTCAGTCAGATAAGTGCGCTGGTCTATCTTGATGCCGAAGGTCTCTTGGAATTCTGCCAGCTCGGGCATGGTCTGCTGATAACTCACCACACCGATATGCGGGGTCAGCTTGCGTGCATGTGCCAGTGCTTGCATGACGTCGAAACCGCTGGCTTTGGCGATGATGACAGGCACGGACAAACGACTCTTGAGATACGCGCCATTGGAACCTGCCGCGATGACTGCATCGCAATGTTCGTTCTCTAACCGTTCGCGTATGTGTTGTACCGCGTCTTCGAAACCCAGATGTATCGGTTCAATGTTGGCACGCTCATCGTATTGCGGCGCGATATCGCGGAACAGATCGAACAAGCGCGAGATTGATACCGTCCAAATGACGGGCTTGTCAGTATTATCTTTGGGGGCTGGATAGCTCATGTTTCAATCGTTTCGCCATGATTCATGCATGAAACAATTGAAACACACAACGGAACATATGAACATAGCTATAAAATCATCCGCATCGAATTTAATATCGCCTAGCCTGCTGTAGTTAAATAAAAATCAGCGACTTCCCTGCCTCTCATAAGTCATGCTGGCACAGTGCTTGCGTTATTCCTCCCCACAGCAGCCAAATGAAACATCGTTGAAGGGGTCCATATGAGCCATCATTCCGCAGGTGCAGCATTCCGTCAGGCGATGAAAGACGAGTCGCCCTTACAAGTGGTCGGCGCGATCAACGCCAATCATGCTTTGCTGGCAAAGCGTGCTGGCTTCAAAGCCATCTATCTTTCTGGCGGCGGCGTAGCAGCAGGCTCGCTGGGACTGCCCGATCTGGGCATCTCCAATCTCGATGACGTGTTGACCGATGTGCGCCGCATCACCGATGTCTGCGATCTCCCTTTGCTGGTCGATGTCGACACGGGCTTCGGTTCCTCTGCTTTCAACGTTGCGCGCACCGTCAAATCCATGATCAAGTTCGGTGCAGCTGCGATGCACATCGAAGATCAGGTCGGTGCCAAGCGTTGCGGCCATCGACCCAACAAAGAAATCGTGACCAAACAAGAAATGGTAGATCGCATCAAGGCAGCGGTGGATGCGCGTACCGATGACAACTTCGTCATCATGGCGCGCACCGATGCGCTTGCCGTGGAGGGCCTAGAAGCAGCACTGGAACGTGCCATCGCCTGTGTAGAAGCAGGCGCAGACATGATCTTCCCCGAAGCCATCACCGAACTCGCCATGTACAAGCAGTTCGCTGCAGCCGTCAAAGTCCCAGTGCTGGCCAACATCACCGAGTTCGGCAGCACACCCCTATATACCGTCGAACAACTCAAGTCCGCCGATGTCGGTCTGGTGCTCTATCCTCTATCGGCTTTCCGCGCCATGAACAAAGCTGCCGAGAACGTCTACACCGCGATACGCAGAGACGGCACACAACAGAACGTGGTCGACACTATGCAGACCCGTATGGAACTTTACGAACGCATCAACTATCACGATTACGAACAGAAACTGGATGCCTTGTTTGCCCAACAAAAAGCTAAATGATCAGGAGACGAATATGAGTGAGCCTACTAGCACCGCCTTCAAACCCAAAAAATCTGTCGCACTCTCAGGCGTGACTGCCGGCAACACTGCCTTATGTACCGTAGGCAAGACCGGTAACGACCTGCACTATCGCGGCTACGACATCCTCGATGTTGCCGACACCTGCGAGTTTGAAGAGATTGCCTATTTGCTGGTGCACGGCAAGCTACCCACAGCCGCCGAATTAAAAGCCTACAAGACCAAGCTCAAAGCATTGCGCGGCATCCCTGCCAGCGTGAAAGCAGTACTCGAATGTCTGCCTGCCTCGGCTCACCCTATGGACGTGATGCGCAGTGCAGTCTCCGCCATGGGTTGCATAATGCCCGAGCAGCACGATCACAACATCCAGGGTGCACGCGACATCGCCGATCAACTAATGGCCAGCCTAGGTTCGATGTTGTTGTACTGGTATCACTACAGCCATAACGGCAAGCGCATCGAAGTCGAGACCGACGACGATTCCATAGGTGGACACTTCCTGCATCTGCTACACGGCAAGCCCGCTTCCGCACTGTGGACCAAGGCTATGCACACCTCGCTCATCCTGTACGCGGAACACGAATTCAACGCCTCCACCTTTGCCGGCCGCGTCATCGCGGGCACTGGTTCTGACATGTATTCCGCCATCACCGGCGCGATAGGCGCACTGCGCGGCCCCAAGCACGGCGGCGCAAATGAAGCCGCATTCGAGATTCAAAAACGCTACGACAATCCCGATGAAGCCGAGGCTGACATCCGCCAGCGCGTAGAAAATAAACAAGTCATCATCGGCTTCGGCCATCCGGTCTATACCATCTCCGACCCACGCAACAAAGTTATCAAGGAAACGGCGCGCAAGCTGTCCGTCGAGGCAGGTTCCACCAAGATGTACGACATCGCCGACCGTCTAGAAAGCGTGATGTGGGACGTGAAAAAAATGTTCCCCAACCTAGATTGGTTCTCGGCTGTCTCCTATCACATGATGGGTGTACCGACCGCGATGTTCACGCCGCTGTTCGTCATCGCACGGACTTCTGGCTGGGCTGCGCACATCATTGAGCAGCGCATCGACAACAAAATCATCCGTCCTAGCGCCAACTATGTCGGCCCTGAAGATTTGAAATTCGTTCCACTCGCACAACGCACTTAATTCGATACGCAAAAAGGAAAATCATGTCAGCACACATCTCCAACGTCCGCCCTGCCGCCGATCAAGTTCTGGTCGATATCGTCGACTATGTGACGCAGTACCAGATCACCTCCAAAGTTGCTTACGACACTGCGCGCAACTGTCTCATCGACACCTTAGGCTGCGGATTGGAAGCTCTGGAATATCCTGCCTGCAAGAAGCTGCTCGGTCCTATCGTGCCCGGCACTGTGGTGCCGAATGGCGCAAAGATTCCTGGCACACAGTTCCAACTCGATCCCGTACAAGCCGCCTTCAACATCGGCGCGATGATTCGTTGGCTGGACTTCAACGACACATGGTTGGCGGCAGAATGGGGGCATCCTTCCGACAACTTGGGTGGCATTCTGGCCACAGCGGATTGGCTGTCACGCACAGCCGTCGCAGCAGGCAAGAAACCTATGACCATGAAGACCGTGCTGACTGGCATGATCAAGGCGCACGAGATACAAGGTTGTATCGCGCTAGAAAACTCCTTCAACAAAGTCGGCCTGGACCATGTCATCTTAGTGAAAGTCGCATCCACTGCTGTAGTCGCAGAGATGATGGACTTATCACGTGACGAGATCCTCAACGCAGTATCTTTGGCATGGGTAGACGGCCAATCGCTGCGCACCTACCGTCACGCACCCAACACCGGTTCGCGCAAATCTTGGGCGGCTGGCGATGCGACCTCGCGCGCAGTTCGTTTGGCGCTGATGGCAAAGACAGGCGAGATGGGTTATCCCTCAGTGCTGACCGCTAAAACTTGGGGCTTCTACGATGTCTCCTTCAAGGGTCAGCCCTTCAAGTTTCAACGCCCATACGGCAGCTATGTGATGGAGAACGTGCTATTCAAAATTTCATTCCCTGCAGAGTTCCATTCGCAGACTGCTGTCGAAGCCGCAATGACCTTGCATGGCAAGTTGGCTAAGGCTGGCAAGACTGCCGCCGACATCAAGAAAATCACCATCCGCACTCACGAAGCCTGTATCCGCATCATCGACAAGAAGGGTCCACTGAACAATCCTGCCGACCGCGATCATTGCATCCAATACATGGTTGCCGTGCCGCTGATCCATGGTCGTTTGGTCGCATCCGACTACGAAGACAAGGTCGCTGCCGATCCACGCATCGACATCCTGCGTGACAAGATCGTGTGCGTGGAAGACACCACATACACCACCGATTATCACGACCCTGCCAAGCGCTCCATCGCCAACGCGCTGACTGTCGAATTCAACGATGGCAGCAAGCTGGATGAAGTCGCCGTCGAATATCCTATCGGTCACGCACGCCGCCGCACTGATGGCATTCCCCTGCTGGTAGAAAAATTCAAAATCAATTTGGCGCGTCAGTTCCCAGTCAAGCAACAACAAGCGATACTTGCAGTGTCACTCGATCAAGCTGCGTTGGAAGCGATGTCCGTAAATGAATATGTGGACATGTATGTAATTTAGCCACACACCCAATCGCCCACTCTGGTTTAAACTCAAATTGGGCGTATCGCAAGATGAAGTAGCAGTTGCTTAGCACACAAAATGATTAGGGGGAGCTATGAACTTTGCAGATTTCTATCAACGATCCATAGATGATCCAGCAGCATTCTGGGGCAAAGAAGCCGAGCGCATAGACTGGCACAAGCCCTTTGAACAGGTACTGGATTATTCCAAACCGCCGTTCGCTAAATGGTTCGTGGGTGGCGAGACCAATCTCTGCCACAACGCGGTCGATCGTTGGTTGAAGACGCAAAGCGACAAGCCCGCACTGATTGCTATATCCACCGAAACCCATAGTGAGCAGGTCTACACTTTTGCCGAGCTGCACCGCGAGGTGCAACGCACCGCCGCCATCATGCAATCGCTGGGCGTGGTCAAAGGTGACCGGGTGTTGATCTATATGCCCATGATCGCCGAGGCAGCCTTTGCCATGCTGGCCTGTGCACGCATAGGCGCAATCCATTCCGTGGTGTTCGGCGGCTTCGCTTCGAATAGTTTGGCGACACGCATCGAGGATGCCAAACCTAAACTCATTGTCTCGGTGGATGCGGGTTCCCGCAATCAGAAGCGTGTGCCCTACAAGCCTTTGTTGGACGCTGCCATCGAGCTCTCATCACACAAACCACAGCACGTGTTGCTGGTAGACCGTGGCTTGCATGTGATGGACCATGTGGCAGGCCGCGATGTGGATTACGCTCAAGCACGTCAACGTCACATGGATGCGCAAGTACCTGTGACCTGGCTGACGTCTGAAGATGTCTCCTACATCCTCTACACCTCTGGTACCACAGGCAAACCCAAGGGGGTGCAGCGCGACGTCGGCGGTCATGCTGTAGCACTCGCTTCGTCCATGAAGCACATCTATTGCGGCAATCCCGGTGAGACATATTTCTCCACCTCGGACATCGGTTGGGTAGTGGGTCACTCCTACATCGTCTACGGCCCGCTTATCGCGGGCATGGCGACCATCATGTACGAAGGTCTGCCGATTTGTCCCGACGCAGGCATCTGGTGGAGCATCGTCGAGAAGTACAAGGTCACGCGCATGTTCACTGCGCCGACGGCGGTGCGTGTGCTGAAGAAGCACCCCACTGAGCTGATGCACAAATACGATCTGTCCTCACTCAAGACCTTGTATCTGGCAGGCGAACCGCTGGACGAGACTACCTCACATTGGATTGCCACCGCACTAGGCGTACCCGTCATCGATAACTACTGGCAGACCGAGACTGGCTGGCCCATCCTCACCATCGCCAAAGGCATAGAAGATTTGCCCACCAAGCTTGGTAGTCCTGGCATCCCGGTGTTCGGCTACAAGGTCAAGATCATCAACGAGAGCACCGGTGATTTGTGCGGCGCGAATGAGAAAGGTGTGGTTGTCATCGAAGGCCCGTTGCCACCCGGCTGCATGCAGACCGTCTATGGTAACGATGATCGCTTCGTCAAAACCTATTGGACTCAGAACAACGGCACACTGGTGTATTCCACTTTCGATTGGGGCATACGCGATGAAGATGGTTACTACTTCATTCTAGGTCGCACCGATGACGTCATCAACGTCGCAGGCCATCGCCTAGGCACACGCGAGATTGAAGAGAGCATCTCCAGTCATGCGCAAGTCTCCGAAGTTGCCGTGGTCGGCGTAGAAGACAAATTGAAAGGCCAAGTTGCCGTGGCATTTGCTATCCTCAAGAACCCAGCGCTGGTCGATACCGAAGATAAGCGAGCTGCGATGGAAAAGGAGATCATGACTGTGGTGGATAAACATTTGGGTTCATTGGCTCGTCCGGCACGCATCCATTTCGTTACCATGTTGCCCAAGACGCGTTCCGGAAAATTACTGCGACGCGGTCTACAAGCCATCTGCGAAGGACGCGATCCGGGTGATCTCACCACCATCGAGGATCCAGCGTCGCTCGATCAAATCCGCGCTGTGTTGCAATCTTAGGAGCATGTAAATGAAGACCGTTCGTGGTGAGTGTTTCCCGTTCGTACTTTCGATGAGTACCGCTTCCCTCGATACGGCTACGCCTACTCGGGACGAACGGGTTTCATTATGCGAGGCAAACGGAAAATGTATCGAACCGTTTTCTCGATTTTTTCAGTACTGATTTAGAAAGTCATTATGTCCAGCCGCACGGTCATTTTCATCTCGGACGGAACAGGCATCACTGCCGAGACCTTAGGGAACGGGCTGCTGTCACAATTTGAGGGCCTTGATTTCCAGCATGTACGTTTGCCTTTCATAGACAGTATGGAAAAAGCGGCGCAGTGCCAAGAGCGCATCACTGCCATTGGCCAGCAGGACGGCATACGTCCGTTAGTCATCATGACCATGATGAATACCGAGATTGCCTCGGTGCTGCGTACCTCGAACGCGCTGATACTCGATTTATTCGAGGCTTTCATCGCACCGCTGGAGCAGGAACTAAAAACTCGCTCCACGCATACTGCAGGACGCTTGCATGGTCACTCCACACGCGAATATTCAAACCGTATTGATGCGATGAACTTCGCTCTGGCTCACGACGATGGCATCTCTGCCGCCAAGTTGAAACAAGCCGATATCATCCTAGTCGGCGTGTCACGCAGCGGAAAAACGCCGACCTGCTTGTATCTCTCGCTGCATTTCGGGCTCAAGGCGGCAAACTATCCGCTCATCCCAGAAGACTTCGAGCGCGGACGATTACCCGACACCTTGCTGCCATTCCGTGACAAGCTGTATGGTCTGACCATCGCCCCCGAACAACTGCAACGCATACGCCATGAGCGCAAACCAAACAGCAACTATTCCTCATTGGAGAATTGTCGCTACGAGGTTGCTGCTGCAGAAAGTTTGATGGACAAGAACAACATCACCTATTTCGATATGACCGCGCGCTCCATAGAGGAGATCGCGGTGCGACTTTTACAGGCAGTGAAGCAGGAATAGTAAGCTCAGTACGCGCAACTTAAATACTGTACGCATCCTACTTAAGTGACTCAGGAGAAGGTTTTGGCTAGCGATAGACTTACGCTCTATACCGATTCAAAGTGCATCAGCCCATACGCGATGTCGGCCTTCGTTGCGCTCACAGAAAAGTCACTGCAATTCACTATCCGCAAAATCAGCCTGCAAGATCGCGAGCACTATGCCGCTGACTACACAGCGCGCTCCATCACCAACCGCATCCCAACTTTGCAACACGATGATTTCTGCTTATCGGAATCCTCTGCGATAGACGAATATCTGGAGGAGCGCTTCCCTGCGCCACGCTATGCCGCCATCTATCCTCGCGATCTCCAACAGCGCGCCCGTGCAAGACAGATACAAGCTTGGTTGCGCAGCGACTTCATGCCGATACGCCAGGAGCGCTCCACCGAAATCGTCTTCCTAAACAAGCGTGGTGCGCCTCTCACGCCAGCCGCACAGGAATCCGCTGCCAGACTCTATGCAGCCGTTGACTCCTTACTGAAAGATGATGCGGAATACCTGTTTGGTAACTGGTGCATTACCGACACAGATCTCGCACTGATGCTCAACCGACTCATCATGAATGGTGATCCAGTCCCAACCAAGTTGGCGGCCTACGCGCACAAGCAATGGTCTAGACCATCCGTAAAACTTTGGCAGGAGCAACACCGAACACTCTGAATTCTGTACAGTAGTCTGCATTCAAGATGCAAAACTTTAGGAGATTCACCATGCAAAAATATGTGATTCCGTTTCAATCTTTGGGTCTAGACGACATCGGCCAAGTCGGCGGCAAGAATGCCTCGCTGGGCGAGATGATTCAACATCTTGGCAAATCGGGCGTGCAAGTGCCCGGCGGCTTTGCCACCACTGCGACTGCCTATCAAGAATTCCTCTCCACCAGCGGACTCGCTGACCGCATCGCCAAGACACTCGCCACGCTGAACGTAGAAGACGTGATCGCACTGGCCAAGGCAGGCGCACAGATACGCGCATGGATCATCGATACGCCGTTGCCGAAAGCACTAGAGGAAGCGATACGTCTGCACTACGACAAGCTGGTCGCGAGTGGTGAAGGCAGTTTTGCAGTTCGCTCCTCTGCGACTGCTGAAGATTTGCCCGATGCATCTTTCGCCGGCCAACAAGAGACCTTCCTCAACATTCACGGCATAGACAACATCCTGCTCGCCATCAAGGAAGTGTTCGCCTCGCTGTATAACGACCGCGCCATTTCCTATCGCGTACACACTGGCTATCACGACGGTGGTGTGGCTTTATCAGCAGGCGTGCAGCGCATGGTGCGCTCCGATCTGGGCGCGTCCGGCGTGCTGTTCACACTGGACACCGAATCTGGCTTTCGTGATGCAGTATTCATTACATCTTCTTACGGACTAGGCGAGATGGTGGTGCAAGGTTCAGTCAATCCCGATGAGTTCTATGTGCACAAACCACAACTCGCGGCAGGCTTCCCCGCGCTAGTGCGCCGTACCTTAGGCTCGAAACAACAACGCATGGTGTTCGATACCGAGCGTGCCGCAGGCCGCTCCACACGCATCGAAGAAGTACCCGAAGAGATGCGCCGCAGCTTTTCGCTGAGCGATAAGGAAGTGCTGCAACTGGCGAAATACGCCATGTCCATAGAGCAGCACTATGGACGTCCTATGGACATCGAGTGGGGTAAGGACGGCGAAGATGGCAAGCTCTACATCCTGCAAGCGCGTCCCGAGACGGTGCAGTCGCAGTCCAAGGGGGCGACCAAATTCTTACTCAAACAAACTGGCGAGATTCTCATCGAAGGCCGCGCAATCGGCCAGAAGATCGGTGCAGGTCCAGTACGTTTAGTGAAGAATGCATCAGAGATGTACAAGGTGCAGGCAGGCGATGTACTGGTCACCGACATGACTGATCCCAACTGGGAACCTGTAATGAAGAAGGCTTCTGCCATCATCACCAATCGCGGCGGCCGTACCTGCCATGCTGCCATCATCGCGCGTGAGTTAGGCATCCCCGCCATCGTGGGCTGCGGTCATGCTACCGATGCCTTGAAGGAAGACGAATTGGTCACTGCTTCTTGCGCGGAAGGCGACACAGGTTATGTGTATCGCGGCCTACTCGATTACGCCGAGACACAA
>JBBQKX010000073.1:0-10054 GCA_038327315.1 Burkholderiales bacterium
CAGGGCGCGATGCGCATCGCACGCCCGTGGAATCTAGAACTGGAATACACCCGCGAGATGATGGCCTCGCTGCTGCTGCGCGACGAGAGCCGCTGGCCTCGCAAAATTTTGCTAATCGGGCTAGGCGCGGCTTCGCTGACCAAATTCCTCTACAAGTTCCGTCCATTAGCACATTTGACTATCGTCGAGATTGAGCCTCGTGTGGTGGCTGCTGCACGCCAATTCTTCAAACTGCCAGAGGACCATATGCGCATCAATATGGTGATAGGCGATGGCTTCGATTACGTGTTCGAGACCGATAAAAAATTCGATCTAATCTTAGTCGATGGCTTCAATGAGCACGCTCATCCTGGTGGCTTAAACACCCTACCCTTCTATCAAGCATGCCGCACCCGTTTGAGCGAACAAGGCATCTTGGCAGTCAATTTAATTGGCTTGAGCCGTGGCGTGATGGGCGGCTTCGCCTATATCGCCGAAGCCTTCGAAGACCGTGCGCTAATGTTTCCTTCCTGCGAGAGCGGCAACACCATCGCCTTTGCTGCCGAGGGCGAGCCTGTGAGCATCTCGTTTGATGACCTCAAAGAAAACGCCGAGAAACTAAAGGAAGATACCGGTTTGAATCTACTGTCTACGCTGACACGTTTGGCCCAAGCCAAGACCTGCTTGAACGACACGCTAGTGATGTGACCACTACCGCTGTACACCACTCCCCACACAGCGGCGTTTTTGCTTTAGGATACTGATTCCTATTCAGAAGGAGAAAGCGATGTCCCGCCTGTTCTTGTTGTGTAGTTTGATGTTGTTGAGCCTGTCTGCACAAGCAGACAATCAAACCTATAACCGTATCGATTTTCAAGTGGAAGCCGCTCGTACCATCAGCAACGACCTGCTCAGCACCAATATGAGTGTTGAATTCCAAGATAAACGCCCAGCAAAAGTCACCCAACAACTCAATGCCGCCTTGAATGCCGCCCTAAAAAAAGCAGCCATGTTCGAGAACGTCAAATCCAGCAGTGGCTCCCAGAACACTTATCCTGTGTATGGCAGTAACAATGAAATCGATGCCTGGCGTGGACACGGGGAGATACATATAGAGAGTTATGACTTCAAAGCTGCCAGCGAACTCATCATGCAGTTGCAATCCTCCATGCAACTGAGCGATGTGCAATTCGGTGTGGCACCCGCCACTCGTGCGGCGACCGAGAGTGATTTGATAGGCGAAGCCATCAAAGCCTTCCAAAGCCGCGCCGAATCGATACGCAAGGCGATGGGCGCAAAAAGTTATAAGACCGTGCATCTATCCATCAATACCAGCGGCATGCAACCCCACTATCCAGTTGCCATGTTGCGCAGCGCCGTCGCGACCGATGCTACACCCGCACCCGAATTCGCCAGCGGTGAATCCAGACTATCAGTACAGATCAACGGCACGATAGAATTACAATAAACCAATCATAAGGAGTAACTATGTTCAGCTTGATTATCCTAGCAGTCATCATCGCAGCAACCTTCTATGCGATTGGACTTTACAACCATCTGGTGACCGTCAAACACGCGGTTGCCAAAGCTTGGGCAAACATAGACGTATTGCTTAAACAACGTCACGACGAGTTGCCCAAGCTGGTCGAGGTGTGCAAACAATACAAACAGTTCGAACAAGAGACTTTGCAGAAAGTCATCTCTGCGCGCTCGCAAGTACATGAGGCACGCCAGAACCAAGACATTGGTGCTTTGGGAAAAGCTGAAGGCGCATTGCGCGCAGGTCTGGGCAGTATCTTCGCCATCGCCGAAGCTTATCCCGAGCTCAAAGCCAACGAGAACTATATGCAATTGCAAAACCGCATCACTTCGTTGGAGAACAGCATCGCTGACCGCCGCGAGCTATATAACGACTCGGTGAATATCAATAACGTGCAGATCGAAGTATTCCCCGCCAGCATCATTGCCAATATCTTCAACTTCGATGCTAAACCCCTGCTGGAATTCTCTAGCGAGGAAAAGAAAGACGTGGACCTCAAGCAACTGTTTAACTAAAACGCCATGCTGGTCGCGATACGCCGCGAATCGAAACAACTGATCGGCCCCGTCGGTCAGGTTTTGTTGCTATTCATTGCCGCAAGAATAGGAACACGCGAAGGCTGGCTATATTGCTTACCAGCGATGGCCACACTCAGCCTTATCTCTTGGCGCTCGGCATTGATTCATTTACGTGCGATACGCGATACCCCCACCTCTAGAATCGCTTCGGCGGCACAAGGCTACGTTGAGCTAATAGGCCGAGGCAGGCATTTCGGCGACACACCACTGTTGAGTAAGCTGCGTTTCCTTCCATGCTTGTGGTATCGCTACACCATAGAAGAGCGCTCAGGCACCGGCAGTAATGATAAGTGGCGCACCATAGACAAAGGTGAGAGTCCAGACTCATTCATCCTCAATGACGGCAGCGGCATCTGTGTGGTTGATCCTGAAGAGGCAGAGATCAGCACCATCTATCGAGAGCAATGGCGGGATGGAGACATGCGCTATACGGAATGGAAACTCATCCCCAATGATCTCGTCTACGTGCTGGGTGAGTTCCGCACTCGCAACAGCGCGACCGAGTTCAACTCCAATGCCGAACTGAACGCCTTGCTGGCGGAATGGAAACGCGACATGCCTGCCCTGCACAAACGCTTCGATCTAAACAACGACGGTATGCTCGATATGGATGAATGGATGCTGGCGCGTAAAGCTGCAAAACGCGAAGTGGAAAAGCGTCTACGTGAGGTTCAATCTGTTCCCGATCTGCACATCATCGCTCGTCCATCTGACGGAAAACTCTTTCTGATTAGCAACCTCACCCCAGAAGATCTTTCACGTCGATACTTGTATTGGAGCTGGGCACATGTGGCAACTTTTTTCGCCGCGATGACCGCCATCGGATGGTTGTTACAGAAAAATGTATTGATTTAATAAGCAAAATTTCCGCTTCAAAAAATCAAGCGATTTTTATTTCAAAATAGTCCGAATTACATATTGACAGCCAAAAATAATCCACAAACCTAGTGATTATCAGGACTTAACCACCACCACCCGCCCATAAAATCTTACACTTACGGTAACCTATTGTTTTTATTTGATTTAATAGGATTTTAAAAAATAGGCAATCTAACAAAAACCCTTATTAGTCACCAGCTTAAACAAGCTATCCCGCATAGTACCCACACAGTTATCCACAGCTTCTGTGGGTAACAATATGACCAAATGTTTACATACTTACAGATCAAGAATATAGGACGAAAAAAAGGCGGGTCACCCCGCCTGTTCTTATTTTAAATTTATCTCAATCTTTTCTACGCAATGACATTCTGCTCATCAGACCATCTTTCAAAACGAACTGATGTTTGATTGCGCCGATGATGTGTACCACCACAGTTAGGATCAAAACGGTCACCAATATTTCATGCACATTGTGTGCAATCACGCCGCTGAATTTCTTCGGCAACATGCTGACATCACCGGCCATCAATGCACGTCCCACATCACTAGTAAGTATAGTCATCGCACCACTGATAGGCAGCAAGATGAGCACAGTGTAGAGCAGATGGTGTACACCCTTCGCCACTTTATCCATAAGGCCGTTACCAATAGGTGCTGGTGTGCCGTCTTTATGGCGGAAATACATACGCAACAACGTCAACAGGAACACCGTGTCGCCCACGATAGCGTGTATGACATAAGCGGCCAAGGTGGCATTGTTAGCGTGTCCTGCCTCATCCAGCGCGTCACCCAAGAACCAGGCCACAATCAATGCGGCCAAGGTCAGCCAATGTATGATCACCATGCGTTTACTGTATTGCGTCATGTTATTCTCTCCAAGTTAAAAAGTTCGATTCCAGTATCTAGGCATTTGCCTTGAGCTCTAGGGCTTCCCAGCGCGACATAAGTTCCAACACCAGTGTATCAATTTCTACATTGCGCGCCTGCAATTGTTGTGCACGCTTCACATCGTTACGGAAGATCGTGCCATCTGCCAGATGGGCAGCGATGTCGATCAACTCTTGTTCCAGCTTTTCTATCTTCTGTGGCAACTCTTCCAGCTCGCGTGCGTCTTTATAACTCAGTTTGGTACTGGCCTTGGGCTTCTCAGGCACAGGAGCAGCAACTTTCGGTGGCGTTGATGTAGCAGGCTTCTTAGAGGCTTGGTCTGCTTGGAATTTCTGCACCCTCACCCAATCCTCGTATCCGCCCACATATTCTTGCAGCTTGCCGTCGCCCTCGAAGGCAATAACCTGTGTGACCACGTTGTCGAGGAAGGCTCGGTCATGGCTAACTAGGAACAAAGTACCGTCATAGTTGGCCAGCAATTCTTCCAACAACTCCAGCGTCTCGATATCCAGATCGTTGGTCGGTTCGTCTAGCACCAACACGTTGGCAGGCTGAGTAAACAAACGCGCCAACAACAAACGGTTGCGCTCGCCACCAGAACAGCTCTTTACGGGTGAACGCGCACGCTCAGGTGCGAATAGAAAATCGCCCAAATAGCTGATGACGTGCTTCTTCTGTCCACCGATATCGACGAAGTCCGCCCCCTGACTGATGGTATCTGCCAAGGTTGCCTCATCATCCAACTGCTCACGCAACTGATCGAAATAGGCGACTGCGATTTTGGTACCCAGTTTTACCGAGCCACTGTCTGGCTCCAGTTGTCCGAGGATCATCTTCAACAGTGTGCTCTTGCCCGCACCATTAGGACCGAGCAGACCGATCTTGTCACCGCGCTGAATACGGCAAGAGAAATCTTTGACCAAGGTACGGTCACCATAAGACTTGCAGACATCGGTAAGCTCGGCGACCAACTTGCCTGAACGCTCGCCAGTTTCAACCGCCATCTCGACCTTGCCCAGCTTATCTCGGCGCGCAGAACGATCGCGGCGCAGTTGCTCCAATCGCAACACACGACCTTCGTTACGCGTACGGCGAGCTTTTACACCTTGGCGTATCCACACTTCTTCCTGCGCCAACACCTTGTCGAACTTAGCGTTGACCACCGCCTCATCCGCCAACATGCGCTCTTTGATCCCCTGATATGCGGTGAAGTTACCGGGGAAGCTAGACAAGATGCCACGGTCCAGTTCGACGATGCGCGTGGTGACATTGTCCAAGAAGCGTCGATCATGGGTGACGAACAACACGCTACCAACGAAACTATTGAGCAATCCTTCCAGCCATTCTATGGAAGCGAAATCCAGATGGTTGGTCGGCTCGTCCAATATCAATACATCAGGTGTCGCAACCAAGGCCTGCGCCAAAGCCACGCGCTTGCGCTGACCACCGGAAAGATCGCCCACACGCTTGTCAGGATCGAGATCCAGCTTGGCGATTGCAGTTTCGATGCGCGATTGTACCGACCAGCCATCCTGCGCTTCGAGTTGCGTCTGTAGATGCTGCATCTGCTCCAGCAAGGCGTCGATGTCTGCTTCGGGATTAGACATCTCGTGCGACACATGGTGATAGTCAATGAGCAGCTTTTGCAATGCGCCTAGACCTTTGGCCACCGCGTCAAACACTGAGTCATCAGCATCCAATACAGGTTCCTGACTGACATAGCAGATGCGTGCGGAAGGCGCGCGCCAGAAGTTACCATCGTCGAGTTTATTGATGCCAGCAAGAACTCGCATCAGGCTGGATTTTCCGCCACCGTTACGTCCGATGAGGCCAACACGTTCGCCCTCATCAAGTTGGAATGCAGTATGGTTTAACAGTGCGACGTGGCCAAAAGCCAGGCTCGCGTTATCTAAGGTGATGAATGGCATGTAGGGTAATTACTTGTTTTGAGCCTCCGCAGGTAATGCGGATTGATAAATGAAAGAGACGCCGAAGCCGAACATACCCAGCGCGGGATACAACATGCCGATGACCAATTTGGCCAACGCGGTGGCGATGACTGCGTCCTCTATGTGATGAATGAAGAACGGCAACACGTAAACGCCCAGTGCGAACACACTGCTACCGAGTATCAGACCGTGGCCTAGCTTGTAGCCCTTGCCCTCTGGCTTACCCACGCCCGGTGGCAACTCATGGAAATACACCCGCACGATCAATAGTAATGCAACCAGTAACAATGAGCCTACCAACCAGCCCAGTTTAGTTGGCATCGGGTCGGGCATACCCAATACACTCAAGATCAAGGTGCCAAACTCGGCCAATACATTATTCAAAAATATCTGTAATACCAGATACCAGCCCACAAACAGATTGATACGCGCAACCATAATCACTTCCCTCTTCCCGTCAAACTCTTCAAATCGGTGATGATGTCTTTGGAGTGGCGTGAAGTCTCTACACTTAGATAGACCTTGTTGATATTGCCTTGTGGGTCAATCAGAAAAGTAAAGCGGCGTGCCAGCTTCATGAAACCGAGATTCATCAGCGCGCCATAACTGGCCGCGACCTTGCCGTCTTTGTCAGCCAACAATGGGAAAGGCAGATGATACTTCTTAGCGAATTCAGCATGACTTTCACTATCATCCACACTGATACCAACGACTTCAGCACCCATTTCGGTTAATTGATTAAGGTCATCACGGAAGGCACAAGCTTCCTGCGTGCAACCTGGGGTATCGTCCTTGGGATAAAAATACAGCACCAGATACTTGCCCTGAAAATCATGCAAACTATGTGACTTTCCGTTCTGGTCTGACAGATTAAAATCTGGCGCAGGTTTGCCGACTTCCGGCAACTCGCCGGCACGTGCTGCACGAACGACCAACAATGATGCAAACACAATCAAAGCTAAAACGATAGCGACCAACTTCATACTTCACCCTATCCAACGCTGCACAAAAAAGACCGCACATCATACCAGTCATAGCGTGTAGCTTCCCTGCCTTTTGCGCTAGAATGCGCCCCCGCCGTCCTCGTAGTTAAATGGATATAACCGCCCCCTCCTAAGGGGCAATTACAGGTTCGATTCCTGTCGAGGACACCAAATTATTTTATATTCAAATAGTTAACATAAATTTTCAGCGCCCAATAAGTAAAAGTTGAACTATTTACTCAAGTGCCACTCTTAGAAATACCTGCTCATTTAGCAGGTGCTGATACAGACAGCGATGTCGTTCAAACAACTTAGAGGTGCAAAATGAAAAGAACTATTTCTGCCGCAAAACAAACTATCGCTAGATTCGTGCGTTGGGTTATTGCTGGTGTCGTCTCCTTTATCGTAGCGATTCCAACCTTCGCATCTCTGAGCACATCGATGTAGCTTTACGACAATGCCTTTTAGGCAAATCGTAAAACAAAGGGCCTGTCTAATGACAGGCCCTTTTCATTGCAGCGTCAGACTTTTATTGTTTCTCTATCAAGGTGGTATAGATAAATGTCTGTAAGGCAATACGGAGCCGTGTCGTGACACTGACGAACTGCACACCATAATTGATGACCCCATCCTCTTGTGGCTCATCCACGTTACGTATGATCGCCGAGACCATTAGAGCTTGCTCTTCTTGCTCCACTGGAACACGGAAATTCAATTGTATGGTTTCGCCGCGCTCACCCAGTTTGACCGAACTTTGTATGCTCGCACCCGAGGTACTCAAGTCGTTGAACATAGCGGGCATTTTGATCCCGCCGGTTGTCGCCAGCGCAGAACAAGGCAGTTTCACCTTGATACGCATCGCACCACGCATCACCAGCACACTCACGCTTTCAGGAAAAGATAAGTGCATATAAGGATAAGGCACACTGCTTAAGCTCAAAACTTTGGCGTTGAACTCATAAGTCTTAGCATTGGAAAATCCACGCACGAAAAACTCAGCACCTTCCGCCACCACCGCTAGATGGCCGTCGATCTGAGGATGCGAAACCACAAGGCTGGCCTTATTCAGATAGCCGATCAATTTGATGTGGTAGCGGTGGTTGTCAGCAGAGTTGTCCTGTAATTGCAGAGAATCACCCACGCCGATATCCAGCGTCAAAAAATCCTCGTTGCCTTCAGATTGTGCACTGGTGATACTGTTGTTCATCTTATTCTCCTAGTGCTTCAATAACGCACGGGCACTCGTTTAGTTAAGCCACATAATAGCTCGTAACTGATGGTGCCAGCAGCTTGCGCCACCTGTTCTACAGGCAGGCCCTCGCCCCACAACACAACTTCGCTACCCACATCGGCCTGCATCACATTGCTTATATCAACACATAACATATCCATAGAAACACGCCCTACTGTGCGCGTTACTTGTCCTGCCACTAATATTGGTGTGCCATTCGGCGCATGACGCGGATAGCCGTCAGCATAACCGCAAGCAACGATGCCGATACGCATATTGCGATCTGCCTTGAACTTCGCGCCATAACCTACCTCATCGCCAACTCCCAAAACTTGTATCGCGATGATGCGACTGCGTAGACTCATGGCCGGACGCAGACGCAATTCCTGGGCAGATTTGTCTGCAAAAGGCGATGCGCCGTACAGCATGATGCCTGGGCGCACCCAGTCGCCATGTGTTTTCGGGTAACGCAACAATGCCGCAGAGTTCGCCAGCGAACGCGCCACTCGGTACTGCGCTGCCAAGTCGTTAAACACTTCCAACTGCTCCTCCACCCCACGCTCTTCATCGGCATTGGCAAAATGCGTCATTAAGGTGATGTCGCGCACTGCTTGATGCGCACGTAGGCGCTCCATGACACGCCCCACTTCAGTGGGTACGAAACCCAATCGATTCATACCTGTATTAACCTTGAGCCAGACATCTAAACCCTCGCGTTTAGGATAAGCGTCCAACATAGCCAACTGCTGCTCATTGTGAATCACGCAGGTCAAATCGTACTCGGCAATCAGAGGCAGATCTTCGGCGCTAAAGTATCCTTCCAGCAGCAAAATCGTCTGGGTGTAGCCTGCCTCGCGCAAATGGATCGCATCCTGTATATCCAATAATGCCAAACCATCAGCCTCAGCCATCGCCTCAACCACGCGTAACAAACCATGTCCATAGGCATCGGCTTTGATGACTGCCATGACACGTGCACTTGTGCCGCGTTTGGCGATATGCAGATTGTTGGCGATAGCGTTCAGATCAAGATAGGCGTGTATAGGACGAGGCATGACAAGTATTAGATTTAGCGTTACGCAATGATAGCAGGGGCAATACTTTCGTGTTATAAAACGGGCTCATAAAAAACCTCTCTTCCGAATGAACCTCGGCTTCTACATCATCCTCGCGGCGCAATTCCTCTCGGCGCTGGCAGACAATGCATTGTTGTTCGCCGCAATCGCCTTACTCAAGGACTTACACGCTCCCGCTTGGCACACACCGGTATTACAAGAAGCCTTCATCTTTTCCTACATCATCCTTGCCCCCTTTGTCGGCGTATTTGCTGACTCCATCCCCAAGGGCAAGGTGATGTTTCTCAGTAACAACATCAAAATACTCGGCTGCCTCGCCATGCTGTTTGGCTTAAACCCCCTGATTGCATATGGTTTAGTTGGCTTGGGTGCCGCCGCTTACTCGCCCGCCAAATATGGCATCCTCACCGAATACCTACCACCAGACAAACTGGTGTTGGCGAATAGTTGGATGGAAGGTCTTACTGTAGCCGCAATTGTTTTGGGTGCGCTCGTAGGCGGCATCCTACTCAGCCCAAGTGTCGCCAACGCCATGTTGAATTGGTGGGATGTGCCCTTGATTGATACCTTTATAGACACCGCCCCGGAACTCGCACTGACTATCATCGTAGTGATCTATGTACTGGCAGCAATCTTCAATCTCTATATCCCGCGAGTTGCGATAGATCACAAACCACTCAGTCGCAATCCGATTTTCCTGATAAAGAACTTTTGGCACGACTTCAAACTATTGTGGAAAGACCCGCTAGGACAAGTTTCATTAGCCGTGACGACACTGTTCTGGGGCACGGGTGCGACGCTTAGATTGATCGTCTTGGGCTGGGCTGCAGTCGCCTTGCACTACGACTTCAGCCAAGCCGCCAAGCTCACTGCCTGGGTCGCCATCGGCATTGCCATCGGTGCGGTATTGGCGGCGAAGTTCGTCAAGCTGGAACACTCGGTGCGCGT
>JBBQKX010000074.1:0-9969 GCA_038327315.1 Burkholderiales bacterium
GACTATCAAATTGCGACACCTGTGATCGCGCAAAAGGCGCAATCAGCAAGCATCTACAAGGCCGAAAGATTCTCCGACCATGCCCCGCTCATCATCGACTATAAAGATTAACTCTGTAACCAAGGTAGTCCAGCAGCGCGCCAACCATTAGATACATTGCGATGCTTAGAAGTACTCAGGTCGCCTTCAAAACCTTCGAGTATGTTGTAGCAGCTGGTGTATCCAGCTTGGCTGGCCGCAACTGCGGCAGCATGGGAGCGACCACCGCTACGGCATATAAATAATACCAAAGCCTCGTTCTCGACTTGTTGCTCAAAATGAGGCAAAAAGTGAGGATTAGCTTTCATGCCAGGATAGGTCATCCATTCGATTTCAATGGCACCCTCGATACGGCCAACCCAGTCGAGTTCGGCACGTGTACGCACATCGACGAGCTTAGCGCCGGGGGCTGATTGCAATATCTCATAAGCCTCTTTGGGGGTAAGAGAACCTTGATAAGGAAAATTGGCTTCTTTGGCACGTTGCTGTGCTGTTTCTAGTATGGCTGTAATCATGGCGACCTCTTAGGGATTCTTTTATCAGTAAAGCGCAGGTGTTATGCTGTGCGGCTGATTTACATACTAGCGCAATAAAGATGAAAAATCACAGTCACTCCAATCATGATCACGCGCACACCCACAATCATAAGGTTGCCTTTGAGCCCGCACATCCCGAACGTTTTGAAGCAGCTAAACGTAGTACTTGGGTGAGTATATTTATCAATTTGATTTTGACCTGTTTGCAAGTCGTGGGCGGCTTTTTTTCTCACTCGCAAGCGTTGATGGCTGACGGGCTACATTCCTTATCTGACCTGATGTCAGACATCCTCGTGCTGTTTGCGAATCGTCACGGTAATCGACACGCTGATGCAAATCATCCCTATGGACATGCGCGCGTAGAGACCGCTGCAACATTGGTGCTGGGTGTGTTCCTTGCTGCTTTGGGTGTGGGATTGTTGGTAGTAGCCGCTATGCGATTGCAACATCCTGCTGCTTTGCATTCGGTTAATCCGGTAGCACTTGGTATAGCGGTTATTGCACTCCTAGCCAAAGAAGCTATGTTCCGTTACATGTTGGCTGTAGCCAAGCGTGTGCGGTCACAGATGCTGATTGCCAATGCGTGGCATGCGCGCTCTGATGCAGCGTCATCCTTGGTTGTGGTAGTTGGTGTGATAGGTAACCTGATGGGCTATACCTTCTTAGACTTAGTGGCAGCTGCAGTAGTCGGTGTGATGATTGGTCATATGGGTGGGAAGCTGGCCTTTGAGGCATTGGAAGAATTGATAGATACAGGTTTGGCACCAGAAGAAGTCGATGCGATTAGACAAACCTTGTTGAACACACCGGGCGTATTTAGCTTGCATGATTTACGTACCCGCAAAATGGCTGATAATGCTTTGGTGGATGCTCACGTCATTGTTGATCCCAAGGTGAGTGTGTCAGAAGGCCACTATATTGCCGAGGCAGCCCGCGCCGCAGTGCTCAAGGCGCATCACGTGCTCGATGTGATGGTTCATATAGATCCAGAGGATGACCGGCAGGCCAAGCCCAATGCGCATTTGCCCAACAGATTGGATCTGGTTCAACGTCTGTCCAGAGGGTTGGGCAGGGATGATCTGCAGCAACATCGTCTAGTGTTCCACTATTTGGATGGCAAGATAGATGCAGAGATATATTTGGGTGGTAGCCAGCAAGAAGCAGAATCATTGCAGCAGCAGTGCGTGGACTTCATTAAAGCAGATGAGATATTCCGCAGCATCTTGGTGATGAGATACGCCGCACCATAATGATGCATAAAAGCCAAATCACGCATTTTTTTAGTGCAAAGATTTGCTTCGCCAGTGCACTGCCTTATGGCAGAATGCGCGATTGTTGGATGGAAAAACTGCTGGCATGGTTACTGCTTAGGATTAGGGCAGGATATTCCTACAAATTATTTTTAGATTTTTCTTAGGGAGAGTGTGATGGCGATGACGGCTAAAGATGTATTGCAGTTGATTAAGGATCGCGATGTTAAGTTCGTCGATTTTCGTTTTACCGATACACGTGGTAAAGAACACCACGTAGGCGTACCTGCCAAATACGTGTTCATGGACAAGTTCGAAGATGGACACGCATTCGACGGCTCATCTATCGCTGGCTGGAAGGGTATCCAAGCATCCGATATGTTGTTGATGCCTCAAGCGGAAACTGCGTTCATCGATCCGTTCATGGACGAGGTAACTTTGGTTATCACTTGTGATGTGGTTGATCCAACAGACGGTAAGGGCTACGACCGTGATCCACGTTCCATTGCTAAGCGCGCTGAAGCATATTTGCAATCAACAGGCATTGGCGATACAGCTTTCTTTGGTCCAGAACCAGAATTCTTCATCTTTGATTCGGTGCAATGGTCAGTCGACATGTCTGGTTGCATGAGCAAGATCAATTCCGAAGAAGCAGCTTGGTCTACAGGCGACAAGATCGACGGCGGTAACACTGGCCATCGTCCAACAGTAAAGGGCGGTTACTTCCCAGTTCCTCCAGTTGATAGCTTGAACGACATCCGTGCCGCAATGTGCTTGGCGTTGGAAGACATCGGCATCGAAGTTGAAGTGCATCACCACGAAGTGGCGAATGCGGGTCAATGCGAAATCGGTACTAAGTTCAACACGTTGGTTCGTCGCGCCGATCAGACTCAAGCCTTGAAATACGTGGTGTTCAACGTTGCTCACCAATACGGCAAGACAGCGACTTTCATGCCTAAGCCTATCGTTGGCGACAACGGTTCCGGTATGCACGTACACCAATCCATCTGGAAAGACGGCAAGAACTCCTTCGCGGGCAATGGTTACGCAGGCTTGTCTGAAACTGCTCTGTACTACATCGGCGGTATCATCAAGCATGCCAAGGCATTGAACGCAATCACGAATCCAGGTACAAACTCCTACAAGCGTCTGGTTCCTCACTACGAGGCACCTACAAAGTTGGCTTACTCTGCTAAGAATCGTTCTGCATCGATCCGTATCCCACACGTTGCGAGCGACAAGGCACGCCGTATCGAGACACGTTTCCCTGATCCTTCTGCCAATCCATACCTGTGCTTCTCTGCGCTGATGATGGCTGGTCTGGATGGTATTCAAAACAAGATTCACCCTGGCGATCCAGCAGACAAGAACTTGTACGATCTGCCACCGGAAGAAGATGCAAAGATTCCAACAGTATGTTCATCTTTGGACGAAGCGCTACATGCTTTGGACAAAGACCGCGAGTTCTTGACTCGTGGCGGCGTGTTCTCTAACGACTTCATCGATGCTTACATCACATTGAAGATGGAAGAAGTGACACGTATGCGCATGACGACTCATCCAGTTGAGTTCGACATGTACTACAGCCTGTAATTAGGGTTGTCGGTGTAAAGATAAACGGGGCGCAAGCCCCGTTTTTCATTGCTACGGAACTGTAAAGCAATTGTCGCAGTCAGATGCTTCACCTATACTCACAAAATATTCGATCGCAGGGAACCATTATGAAGATTAGATATTTGCTCGCCATGATTTGTTTATCTCCGCTGTGGGCACATGCAGAGTTGTATAAAGCAATAGATGCTGATGGTCATGTTACATACTCGAGCTCGCCTATCAAGGGCAGTAAGAAACTCAATTTAGAGCCGTTGCCTACCATGGTGCCATTGGCGAAGACTCGCAGTCCTGCCAATTTTCCCAGAGTGGACGAAGAGACGCAAAAAGGGCGTGACGACACACGCCGTAAGATATTGCTGGATGAGTTAGCAGCCGAGCGGAAGTTGCTCGAAACGGCTAAGGGGAATCTGGTAGATGCTGAAAGCCAGAATCGGGGGGTATTTGTGACTAATGGCACGGCGCATGTCAATGAAGCGCGCGCTCAAGAGTATCAGGCAGAAGTTGCAAAACAGAGCGGTGAAGTCAGTATGCACCAAAAAAATATCGACGCATTAAACACTGAATTATCTAAATTACAGTAGGCCTACATCTGGCATGGTTCATGCTTTATAAACTTCATGATACCCATGACAGATGCTCCCATCCTTAGCCTAGAATATCTTTCCACAGCAGTATTGCTGCTGGATGTGGATTTACGCATCGCCTATCTTAATCCTGCAGCTGAGGACTTGTTCGAAGTCGGCAGCAAGAACCTCATCGGGCTGACCGTGCAGCAAGTATTTGTGCATACCGACCAACTTGCCAGCGCGATGCAACAAGCTGTTGCCAGTAATGCTAGCTATATAGAACACGATATGATCTTGGGTACGCATGCGCATGGCAAATTACACCTGCGCTGCGCTGCAACGCCACTGCAATTTGAACAACCCGGTTTGATGTTGGAGTTCCATCTTATAGATCGCACGCTCAAGCTTGCACGCGAAGAGCAAATGCTAGATCAAACACAAGCCAATCGTTTGTTACTGCGTAATCTGGCACACGAAATCAAGAATCCCTTAGGTGGTATACGTGGTGCGGCACAGTTATTAGAACAGGAACTGGAGAAGCCAGGCTTGCGTGAATACACACAAGTCATCATTCAGGAAGCAGACCGCTTGCGCAGTTTGATGGAGAAACTGCTCACACCTCAGAGCGGCACGCGACATAGTGCAGTCAATATCCATGAAGTGTTGGAGCGTGTTCGCAGTGTCGTTCTCGCTGAACTGCCAGAAGGCCTGCATATAAAGCGCGACTATGATCTGAGCTTGCCTGATTTGATTGGTGACAAGGAGCAATTGATCCAGGTGATGCTCAATATCGTGCGTAATGCGACGCAGGCGATGCATGGTCGGGGGCACATCATCTTGCGTACGCGCATCGCGCGTAAGATCACCTTAATACGCCGTCGACACAGACTCGCCATATTGGTGCAGATCATCGATAACGGACCTGGCATACCAGCAGAGCTGCGCGACAAAATATTTTATCCTTTGGTGTCAGGTAATGAAGATGGACATGGTTTGGGGCTGACGCTGGCCCAGGACTTTGTCAGCCAGCATCACGGCAGCATAGAGTTCGAAAGTGAGCCCGGCAAAACATGTTTTAGTATCATGTTGCCTATACCGAATTAACCCAGTTAGCAGATTTGAGGAATACATGAAACCTGTTTGGATCATAGATGATGATCGTTCTATACGTTGGGTGCTGGAGAAGTCATTAGCGCGTGCAGACATCGAGTTCAAGAGCTTTGCGACAGCAGATGATGCCTTGCGGGCGCTTAATACAGAGATACCACAGGTGGTCGTCAGTGACATCCGTATGCCGGGCAGTAGTGGCTTGAATTTTCTGCAAGTGTTGCATGAGCGACATCCTTTGATACCCGTCATCATTATGACGGCGTATTCGGACTTGGAAAGTGCTGTGGCAGCGTTTCAGGGCGGGGCATTTGAGTATCTACCCAAGCCTTTCGACATTAACCATGCAGTCGAATTGATAGGTCGTGCACTGGAGCAAAGTAAACGCAAGTCTAGCGAGGATGTGCCACAGGAAGTCGTGGCGGACATCTTGGGTCAAGCACCTGCCATGCAGGAAGTATTTCGAGCCATCGGCCGTTTGTCGCAATCTCATGCCACGGTGTTGATCAATGGTGAATCTGGTACCGGTAAAGAATTAGTCGCCCGTGCGCTACACCGACATAGCTTGCGTGCTGACAAAATGTTCGTAGCAATCAATACCGCAGCCATCCCTAAAGATTTATTGGAGTCTGAGCTGTTCGGGCATGAGCGTGGCGCTTTCACGGGTGCTGCGACGATGCGCCGAGGTCGCTTCGAGCAGGCTGAAGGCGGCACGCTGTTTCTGGATGAGATTGGTGACATGCCTTCGGAATTGCAAACACGTTTGTTGCGCGTATTGTCCGATGGCAACTTCTATCGTGTCGGTGGTCATCTACCCATCAAGGCCAATGTGCGCATCATCACAGCGACGCATCAGGATTTGGAAGAGCGCGTCAAACAGGGATTGTTCCGTGAGGACTTGTTTCATCGTTTGAATGTCATCCGTTTGCGTCTGCCACCCTTGCGCGAACGGCGTGAAGACATCCCCTTGTTAGCCACTTATTTCCTGCAGAAGAGCGCGCGTGAGTTAGCCGTCGAACAAAAGCAATTAAGTGCAGCCACACTCCAGCATCTCGCTGCCCAAGACTTTCCGGGTAACGTCAGGCAACTGGAGAACTTGTGTCACTGGCTGATCGTGATGACGCCATCCAAGATTGTTGAGATTGCCGACCTACCACCTGAATGGCGTGGTGAAGGCTCTAAGTCTAAGGGTGGCGTTGAGGACTGGAGCATGGCGCTGGCGCAACATGCAGCGACCGCATTACAACGTGGTGACGAGCGCATCATGGATACCCTGACCCAACAATTCGAGCGCGTATTGATTTTACAAGCCTTGCAACATACCCATGGCAGACGCATAGAAGCAGCAAATCTGTTGGGCTTAGGCCGTAATACCCTGACACGCAAGATACAGGAACTGGGTCTTGAACATCACGAGGAAGAATAAGGTTGAGAGCTTAAAGTGACTTCAGCAGTTTGTCGTGTATGCCGCCGAAGCCGCCGTTACTCATCACTAGAATTTGATCGCCAGGTTTCGCAGCAGCTGTAATTGCTGCAATCAACTCATTCAGGTCGTTCATCACAACGGCCTTGTTACCCAGAGGGGCGAGCGCACCTTGTGCATCCCACCCCAGATTGCCTGCATAACAGAACACCAGATCGGCATCCTTCAAGCTCACGGGTAGGGCATCTTTCATCACACCCAGCTTCATGGTATTTGAGCGCGGTTCCAGCACCGCTAGGATGCGTGCTTGACCTACCTTGCGACGTAGACCCGCAATCGTAGTGTCTATAGCCGTAGGATGGTGTGCGAAATCGTCATAGACGGTGATGTTATTAACCGTGCCACGCACTTCCATGCGTCGCTTCACATTTTTGAATTCGGAGAGCGCCGCAAGTCCTTGAGCGACAGGTACGCCCACATGCCTAGCTGCCGACAGCGCAGCCAGTGCATTCATACGGTTGTGCTCACCCATCAAATCCCATTGCAACTGGCCTTGCACCTTGCCATTCAGCGACACCTGTTCTTGGTCATTGATGTTCCAGCCATCATCCGAACCGAATTTCTCGACTGGCGTCCAGCAACCGCGTTGAATAACGCGGTGCAAAGAATCTTCGCGGCCATTGCAGACCACCAAGCCAGTTCCAGGAACAGTACGCACCAGATGATGGAACTGAGTCTCTATGGCGGCGAGGTCGGCGAAGATGTCAGCGTGGTCGAATTCCAGATTGTTCAGGATTGCAGTGCGCGGATGGTAGTGCACGAACTTGGAGCGCTTGTCGAAAAAGGCGGTGTCGTATTCATCCGCTTCGATGACAAAAAATGGTGACTCGGTAATGCGCGCCGAGATACCAAAATTTTGCGGCACACCGCCGATTAGGAAGCCGGGATTCAGCCCTGCGTATTCCAAAATCCAGGCTAGCATAGAGGTCGTGGTGGTTTTGCCGTGAGTACCCGCTACGCCTAGTACCCACTTATCACGCAACAATGTATCCGCCAGCCATTGCGGGCCAGAGACATAGGGTAGGTTGCGGTTCAGTATCTCTTCCATCAACAGATTACCGCGCGTCACCACATTGCCAATGACAAATACATCCGGTTTTAGGTTGAGTTGTTCTACGCCGAATCCTTCGATGAGTTCTATGCCTTGAGCTTCAAGTTGTGTGCTCATAGGGGGATAGACGTTCGCATCACAACCCGTGACGCGATAACCGGATTGTTTGGCGATGGCAGCGATGCCACCCATGAAAGTGCCGCAGATACCTAGGATGTGGATATGTTTGTTCATAAGAGCAGAGGCTAGTCGTTAGATAGTGATGGCTTTAAGGTGGGACGTGATTAGGTTCTAAAGATGAAATAAACCGCACCCATCATACATAAACCTGCGTAGAGATAATCCATCTTCAAGGGTTGGTTCATATACAACACCGCGAAGGGCACGAAGATGGCCAGCGTGATGACTTCTTGCAAGATCTTCAACTGTCCCAGATTCATTGCGGTGTAGCCGATGCGATTGGCAGGTACTTGCAGCAAATACTCAAATAGCGCGATGCCCCAACTGACCAGCGCCGCGATATACCAAGGCGAAGTGGAAAGATTCTTCAGATGCCCATACCAAGCGAAGGTCATGAAGAGATTAGACACAGCAAGCATCAAAGCAGTGACCAAGACTGGGTTGGAAATGAGATTCATTGCAGATTAGATATCTTCTGCCACCATCTTGATCGCGCCACACGGACACTCAGCCACGCACAGACCGCAGCCCTTGCAGTAATCGTATTTGAATTCGAAGCGCTTTCCTGGGCCCAGCTTGGTCACCGCATTGTCGGGGCACACACCGTAGCAGTTATCGCACTCGAAACAGTTGCCGCATGACAGACAGCGCCGTGCCTCGAACAGTGCATTGGTTTCATCTAGCCCACCTTGCACTTCATCAAAGCTGGTCTGGCGACGGATGATGTCCAGCATTGGTCGCACAGTCTTGTGTGCGTCGGAGTAATACCAAGTATTCAGGTTCTTTGCCTCGGCGATCTCATGCTTGGGTTCGGCCTGGTAGCTTGTGCCACGTAGCCAAGCATCGATATGACGTGCAGCTTTCTTGCCGTGACCGACCGCCACCGTTACTGTGCGCTCCGATGGCACCATGTCGCCCCCAGCAAAGATGCCCGATGCTCCGGTCATCATATTCGGCCCCACCTTAACCATGCCGTCCTTCACCTCCAGCCCAGGCACGCCATCAAGCAGGGACAGATCGACATCTTGTCCCAGTGCCAGTACAACCGAATCGGCGGCCAGTGTCTCGAACTCACCAGTTGGTTGTGGATAACCGCTTTCGTCCAGCGCCATCTTTTCGATGGTGATCTCGCCTTCACCGGCCTGCTTGATAGTGGACAGCCATTTGACCATCACACCTTCCTGTAGCGCTTCTTCAACTTCGAAATCATGCGCAGGCATTTTGTCGCGCGTGCGGCGGTAGACGATGATGGCCTCGGTCGCGCCGAGTCGTTTGGCAGTGCGCGCTACATCGATGGCAGTATTACCGCCGCCGTACACTACAACCTTGCGCCCCAACATGGGTTTGTCTTCGCCTTCCATCGAGCGCAGCACCGACACCGCATCTACGATCTTGGTAGCATCACCAGCTGGTATGTAAGTGCGTTTGCCAATATGGGCACCGACCGCGAGGAAGGCTGCATCGAATCCGCCGTCTTTCATGCTCTGTTGGATATTGGCGACCTTGGTGTCGTACTTCAGCACTACCCCAAGTGCGAGGATACGTTGTATCTCGGCATCCAGCGCTTCACGCGGTAGACGATATTTTGGGATGCCAAAACGCATCATGCCGCCAGCCAAGGGACCCGCTTCTTGGATCTCGACCTGATGGCCCATGCGCGCCAGATGATAGGCTGCAGAAAGACCCGAAGGCCCTGCACCGACCACCAACACCTTCTTGCCTGTAGCCGCAGCGGGAGCATCGAATTTCCAGCCCTGCTTGATTGCCTCGTCACCGAGGAAGCGCTCGACCGAATTGATACCGACCGAGGTATCCAGCTGACCACGATTACAGGCGCCTTCGCATGGGTGGTAACACACGCGCCCCATCACCGCAGGAAACGGATTGTCCTCTACCAACACGCGCCAGGCTTGCTCGTAGTCGCCGCTCTCGGCATGGAACAGCCAGCCTTGGATATTCTCACCTGCTGGGCAAGCGTTGTTGCAAGGCGGCAGACGGTCCAGATATACCGGACGCTCAGTACGCCAAGTGCCGGTCAGGTTCGTCAGCGATGTACCCGGCTTGAGGGTGATGGCAAAAGGTTTACTGGACATGATTATTTTTCCTCTTCTTCCAGCAGGCCGTACTTGCGGATGTTGCGGTC
>JBBQKX010000075.1:0-9388 GCA_038327315.1 Burkholderiales bacterium
ACATGCTCTTGCTGTATCCAGCGCAAACACCAGTAGCGTTCCATTTGGCGTTGGAAATCGTTGTAGATGCCATACATCACCTCAAAGTCACGCACCACGCCGTAGAGCGCGGGGTCGTTTTTGGGGTACACAGGCTCAGCATCAGCCAGCATGGCGATGATTTGGCGCTGGTTGACCATGTCCACATAGCGACGTAACGGTGAGCTAGACCACATGTATTGCGCAACGCCCAAACCCTGATGCGGTGCGGCGACAGTGCTCATCTTTACCTTGCCGTTGTTCTGAGTGCGGTAGATGCCGGGGAAGCCGTGCTCGTCGAGTTGCTTACCCCAAGTACTGTTGACCAGGATCATTAACTCAGAAACCACTTTATCTATGGGTGAACCGCGACGGCGGGTGCTGATGGAGACGCGGTCATCGATGATGCTGAAGTTGTAATCAACTTGGGCGGTACTGTTGTCAGAGGCCTTGCCGCGCAGGGCCTCCAGCTTCTGTGCGAAGTCCCACAGCAAGCGCAATTCCGGCGCATAGTTGTAATCCAATTTGCCCGCAGCCAAGGTCTCTTCATTAAACAAAGGCTCCAAGGTGTCATGACGTAGATTCGCAGCGATGTGCACGCGCTCAACACGACTCTCGTGAGAGGTGATGAGCAGGGTCTCGCTGTCCACCTCCAGATACATGCTCAGCGCGGGGCAAACATTGTCGGCATTGAGGGTGAAGGCCTGCACCACCTCATCTGGCAGCATGGTGATCTTCTGTCCCGGCATGTACACGGTAGACAAGCGACCTGCGGCGAGGGTGTCGCCTGTTGAATCGCGTGTCAGACCGAGTGCGGGGGCGGCGATATGTACGCCGATGCGCCAATGACCGTTCGCCAGCTTTTCGACCGAGAAGGCATCGTCGATCTCAGTGGTGCTGGCATCATCGATACTGAATGCCTGTGCAGTCGCTAACGGCAGTTCCGCCCAAGGCGCGATCTCTATGGCGGGGAAACCGGTGCCCTTCGGGAAGTTCTCAAACAGGAACTTGTTGTAGTGGTAGTCGTGCGTGGAAGGCAGTGCGCCGCATTGATGCAGCAAGTGCGCCGACGAAAGGTGCGTAGCTGCGCAAGCTGCTTCCAGCGCCTTGACTTCCAGCGTGTTGCGGTCGGGTTGGTAGAGCAGATGATTGAGGTGTTCGGCGAATTCGGCTGGTAGCTCGAACTTGCTCAGTTGCTCGGTATAACGGGCTTGCAGTTCCAGTTGTAAGCGCTTCTTCTCTGCGCCCGCCAGTGCTGCTTTGAGTACATCGGGTGGGGCGGCACGATATCGGCCTTTACCTTTGCGATGGAAATAAATGGGTGCGCCGTGTAGACGCAACATCACCGCAGCGGACTCCAGCGCGTTGGGTGTATGTCCGTAGTATTCGTTGGCAGTTTGCTCAAAGCCGAACTCGTCCTGTGGGCAGCACTCCCACAGGAACTCCACCTCGATATCCTCGGCCATCGTTTCAGCTTGAGGCAGGAATTCGCCCATATCTGGCTGAGTGAAGCGCAGCATCACATTGGCAGCTTTAATTTTGCTGCGTTTGCCGGACAGGCTTTCGATCTGTAGTGAGCTGGTGTTGTCGGTCATGATGCTGCCAACCTTGAAACTGCCGTCTTCTTCGTAAAGGATATTCATTCAGCGTACAGCATAAAAATTAGCGGCAGATTATAACAGTTCAGCACCCACGAGGCTTTGTGACAGGCAACAAAAAGCCTGCTTGCGCAGGCTTGGTTAAGCGTAAAGATCGCTTATTTTTGTGATAGTGCAAACGCCACTATAGCTTTGATGCTTTCATCACTTACGTTCTTGCCAGTTGGAGGCATAGGCATCGCGCCGAAAGAGCCAGAGCCACCACTGCGAACTTTTTGTTCCAACTTAGCTTGCGCACCGGCATCACCTGCATACTTCTTGGCGATTTCAGTGAACGCTGGGCCTACGTTTTTCTTGTTCAATGCATGGCAGACGTTGCAACCACTTTTCTTGTACAAGGCTTCGCCCTCATCAGCCAGTGCGGTCGAAGAAACAGCTAAGCCCAAGGTTATTGCAACGAGATAAGAAACTTTCATAATCCGACTCCTTTGGTTAATAAACACTGAGGGCACTATAAACCGAAATCAATCAAGGTGTTTGATGTATATCAAATTACACCTGCTTGATGGGCTTGCTCGTCCGCGAAGTAACTCGACCGCACCATAGGGCCGCTGGCGGCGTGGTCAAAGCCCATTTCTTTTGCTGCTTGCTCGAACATGGCGAAGGTTTCCAGCGGTACATAGCGCAACACTGGCAGATGACCGTCGGACGGTTGCAGATACTGGCCTATGGTCAGCATGTTCACATCGTGGGCGCGTAGGTCGCGCATCACTTCCAGCACTTCTTCGTCGGTCTCGCCCAAGCCCAGCATCAGGCCAGATTTAGTCGGAATAGCAGGGAAGCGCGCCTTGAAGTCTTTGAGTAGCTTGAGTGAATGTGCATAGTCGGCACCCGGACGCGCCAATTTGTACAGGCGCGGCACAGTCTCTAGATTGTGGTTCAGTACGTCAGGCAAGCTGCCTGCTAAAGCATCTAATGCCTCATCTAAACGGCCACGGAAATCGGGGATCAAAATCTCTAAGCGAGTGTTGGGTGAACTCACGCGTATCGCACTCAAGCAGTCGGTGAAATGCTGTGCACCGCCGTCGCGCAAGTCGTCACGGTCCACGCTGGTGATGACCACGTATTTTAGATTCAGCAGACTGATGGAGCGCGCCAGATTGGCAGGTTCATCGATATCGGGTGGCAGCGGCTTGCCATGCGCCACATCGCAGAACGGGCAGCGGCGTGTACACACATCGCCTAAGATCATGAAGGTCGCAGTGCCTTTGCTGAAACACTCGCCGATGTTGGGGCAAGAAGCTTCTTCGCAAACGGTATGCAAATTGTGCTCGCGCAACATGCGCTTGACATCGTGATAGCCCTGACCGCTGCCAGACTTGACGCGTATCCATTCAGGTTTGCGCAGACGTTCCTGTAGCGGCACGATCTTGATTGGATTGCGCGCCGTCTTGGCCGCGCCGGTTTGCTTGTTCTCTACATTGCTCATAGTTTGCTTTCCAAATGTTTCTGTAAGCCATGCACCAAGTTCTGTGCGAGGTGTGCTTGCAATTCGTTGATGCCGACGGTGATGCCGAGTGCAACGGCTTGGGTGACGCGCAAGCCTTGATAGCCACAGGGGTTGATGTTGTTAAATGGCGTTAAATCCATGTCCACGTTAAAGGAAAGACCATGATAGCAGCGACCATTCTTAATCTTGAGACCCAGCGCAGCAATCTTGGCACCATCCACATACACGCCGGGCGCGTCGACTCGATTCTTGGCAGCTACGCCAAATTCGGCGAGCAGGTCGATGACAGATTGCTCCATCAGGTTGACCAGTTCGCGCACGCCTATCTTCCAGCGTCGCATGTCCAGCAGCAAGTAAGCGACAATCTGTCCGGGGCCGTGATAAGTGATTTGACCACCACGGTCTATTTTTACCACTGGGATATTGGTCGGGTTGAGTAAGTGCTCGGGCAAGCCCGCCAAGCCTTGGGTGTAAGTGGGCGGATGCTGCAATAGCCAGATTTCGTCACGCGTCTCGGCAGTGCGCTCCACGGTGAAACGTTTCATCGCATCCCAAGTGCTTTGGTAGTCCACCATGCCAAGGCTGTGTAGGACAGGATGAGGGATGTGGGATGCGTCCTGGGTGGTCATCACAGCACCATCACGACCAAGGGGTGATCACATAATTCCTGATAGACAGCGTCGAGCTGAGTGCGTGAAGTGGCGCGTATGGTGCAGGTAAGGCTCACATAGCGCGCGGTTTTACTGGCACGCATTTCCATGCTGGCAGCAGCAAAATTGGGGTCGTGTTTGGTGACGACCTCCAGTACAGCCTGCGCAAAGCCGGCGTTCTGTTGGCCGAATATCTTGAGCGGGAATTCGCAGGGATATTCGATCAAGCTATCGGTCAGCTCTTTGGTTGACGGTAATGTTTTTGGTTTATCGGTCATAGTGCACGCATCACTTCACGTTTGAAATTTTGATAATAGTCATATAGCTGACCATAGATTACGCCAGGCTTGCCGTTGCCGACCGGCTGCCCATCCAGATGGGTGATTGCCAAAATCTCTTTGGTGGACGAGCTCAAGATTAGTTCATCTGCTGCTAGCACTTCTTCTTTGCCAATACGACGTACTTTATGAGGGAGGCTATGAAGTGTCGCTAACTCCAGTACCACATCGTATGTGATACCAGGCAACATCAGATTATCCTTGGGGGGCGCATACAGTGTGCCGTCCTTGATCACGAAGATGTTGCTGGCTGCACCCTCGGTTAGCCACAGGTCTTCACGGAACAAGATGGTCTCGGCGCAGCCGGCATCGACTGCCATCTGACGCAGCAAGACATTGGGTAGCAGGGAGATTGCTTTGATGTCGCAGCGCAGCCAGCGATTGTCGGTGGCACTGATACAAGCGATGCCGTTCTTCAGTAATTCTGTCGCGGGCGGATTCAGTGGCTTGCTGAGCATGAATACCGTCGGTGTGACAGGTGGTTTGGGGAAGGCATGGTCGCGTTCCGCCACCCCGCGTGTGATATGCAGATACAGATATTGATCTTCGCTGTCGTGATGTGAGATTAACTCGGTCACCAACTGTGTCCACTCTTCATCACTATGTGGATTGGGTAGTTTTATGCCATCCAGACTGTGTTGCAGGCGTTTCAAGTGTTCTGACAATCGAAAGGCTATGCGTGAGTAGACCGGTATGACCTCATAGACGCCATCGCCGAAGATGAAGCCCCTATCCAATACGGATATCTGGGCTTGCTCGGCGGGTAGGAATTGTCCATTCAGGTAAACGATCATGGCTTTTAGTTTTGCTCCAGTAGTAATCGTATGCTGTCCCAGCCGCGCGAGAACACATTGGCTGCGGCGACATTCTCTAAGGGGTAGACCGGGAATTCTGCATAAGGTTTACCCGCCAGCGTGATTTTCAGCACACCTATGGATGCGCTGGTGTCTATGGGGGCGATGATGGGTTGATGTGTTTCTAGTGTGGCTTTGACCTTGTTGTACTGACCCTTTGGAATGCTTAGATAGATATCGCTCTTAAAGCCCACGCCTACATGGCTTTGTGTACCTTTCCATAAGCGCACATCGGAGACAGACTGATCTTTGACATAAAGACGCACCGCATCGAAATTCTGAAAGCCGAAGTTCAATAACTGTTGGCTTTCGTTGGCGCGCAGGCTGTCGCTACTAGCACCCAAAATTACGGAGATCAAGCGATGCTGATTACGCTTGGCTGAACCTACCAAGCAGAATCCTGCGCTCTCGGTGTGACCGGTCTTCATGCCATCGGCATTCGGATCCAGCCACAATAAGCGGTTACGGTTGGCTTGGGTGACATTATTGAAGGTGTATTCGCGTAAGGAGAATAGCGGGTAGTACTGCGGGAAGTCGCGCACGATGGCCGCAGCCAGCAGGGCAAGGTCGAAAGCGCTGCTGTAATGCTGTGCGTCCGGGAGGCCCGCAGGATTGGCGAAATGGGTATTGTTCATGCCCAGTTCTTTCGCCTGTTTGTTCATCATGTCGACAAAGCCTGCTTCACTGCCTGCAATATTCACCGCCAGTGTGATGGCTGCATCGTTACCGGACTGGATGATCAGGCCATGCAATAACTGATCCACAGTGACCGATTGACCGACCTTGAGCAACATGCGTGACTCGCCGTTGATGTTGCGCGCAGCGCTCTCAGGCACGAAAAGCGATTGATCTATCTCTATGGTGCCGTGTTTGAGGGCGTCGAAAGTCACATAGGCCGTCATTAACTTGGTCAGCGAGGCGGGCTCCATGCGGCTGTCACCGTTTTGGTTGAGCAGCACCTGATTGCTGGAATAGTCGAAGAGCAAATAGGCTTTAGAGCTTAGTTCTGGTACCGCCATCTCGGCGATAGGCAGGGCGTAGGAGAGCGGGGCGAGCAACAGAGCAATGATTAGGGCGATGGATTTCATGATTGGCAGATTTTGAACGAGGCGGGATTATAGTTGATTCATCCGAAAATCTGACGCTGCATTGTTCGAACGGCTATGCGGTGTACATCTAGAGCAATAATGACTCACTAGGCCGAATTATCTAGGCCTTATGCCATATTGTCCTTTGTGCCAAGTCTGTTATAACGACCCGTGTACTTTAGGGATTTCTAAACAATTAGGCAGTGAAGCATGTTTAACTCAGGTGTAAGTATGAATAAATTAGAGCGGCATGACGTCAAGGTTTTGCGCAAAGCTCATGTTGAGTCGACGCTGGATCTTATCGGTGCGGCTGAACAACATGTACTGTGGAAGAATAAGCTGGGCCATCATGTGACTGGCCGTATCAAAGATGAACTGGAGTCAGGACTGATAGGTCAGGACGGCATCTGCAAGTTGGGCTCTTGGATTAAAGGTGCAGAGTTGCACAATCTGCGAAATACGCAGGCTTACCGCGAACTGGAATTCGCGCATGCGTTGTTCCACGAATTCGGTGGCAATATTATGGAAAAATTACAACAAGGCGATCGTGGTGGGGCCGAAGAGTTATACGAAAATGAGTACTCACTAGCCATGCAGCACATTATCAAAGCCCTCACTAAGATCAATCAACTCTTGGAAAAATCCAAGCACGCTTCAGGTTATTAAGCCAGTCTGCTAGCCCTCTTCAACGTGTCGTCGGTGGTTTAGCCAATTTGCGCTGTAAGGTGCGGCGGTGCATGTTGAGTGCTCGTGCAGTAGCCGAAATATTATCGTTATTTTCGTGTAACACGCGTTGTATAAGTTCCCATTCTAGATGCCCGATTAGCGTAGGTTGCGCACTGATCGCTGTATTGCTGTCTGGTGTATGCGCAAAGGCGGCAACGATCTCATCAGCATTTGCAGGTTTGGCGAGGTAGTGGGTGGCGCCCAATTTGATAGCTTCTACAGCTGTGACGATGCTGGCATAGCCAGTCAGTACCACGATGCGAGTATTGGGGTCCAGTGAGTGCAATTCAGCTACCAGCGACAGCCCGGGTAGGCCGCCCATCTTGAGATCGACTACAGCGAACTCAGGTGGAAATTCTCGCACCATTGGGAGCGCTGCCTCTACGCTGTGTGCCACGCTGACACGATAGCCGCGCTTCGCCAACGCTGCGGATAGTACTTTGCAGAACGTAATATCGTCGTCGACCAATAATAGCGTTGGCGCTTCGTCATCTATTGGGCTCATATATTTACTCCTGCCAACGGTAAGACCAGCTCAGTGCTCGCACCACCTTGTGGATTGTTTAATAGACTGACAGTTCCGCCCAAGCGTTCTACCGTGGCATTGGCCAGCATCAGACCGAGACCGCGTCCTTCCTGTTTGGTGGTGAAGAAGGCGGACCCCGCATAGCGCGCGACTTCTTCGCTCAAGCCAGCACCGTGATCGATTACGGTGAGAATGAAATGCTTGTCGTCGCAACGACTGATGATCTCTATACCTTGCGGGCTGGCATCTGCCGCGTTGTTGAGCAGATTCATCAATGCCGCGCGCAAGGTCGTGTCTACCTCCAGTTGGGCTGGGGTTGTGGCTGCCTGATATTGATATACCGCCGTCGGGCGTAGCAATTGCCATTCGTCCAGCACTTCAGCCATCATGGCGTCGACTGGCAATACGCTGGCCGCCCCTTCTTCTTGGGCATTGCTGAGGATTTTGTCGAGGATGCGTTTGCAGCCGCGTACCTGTTCATCAAGTATCTCTAGACTGTCGCGTAACTCGCTTTGTCCATCCCCTAGTTCATGCTGTAGCTCGTTGATGACGACCGCCATGGTGGATAGTGGTGTTCCAATCTCATGTGCTGCACCTGCGGCCTGCGTGCCTAGGGCGACGATGCGCTCGTTGCGCAGGATCTCCTCACGCGCTCTAGCCAATTGCTCATCACGTTTGCGCACCGCTTGAGCCATCTGCGTGACGAAATAGGCGACCACCACTGCGCTGATGAAGAATCCTAGCCACATGCCCATCACGTGAGTAGTGAAGGCGCTGTCGCTGTTATGGTCGTGATGGTTATGCGGCAACGGTTGGTAATAGAACATCAGCACGCTATAGCTGGCAGTGGTGAGGAGTGCCATTCCCCAGGTGTAAGGCATAGGCAGGGTTGCGGCGGCAATCACCAAGGGCAGCAGGAAAAGTGAGATGAATGGATTGGTTGAACCACCGCCGTAATACAGCAGCACACTCAGCGCCAGTACATCGATGCTCAGTTGCGCGAATAATTCAGGGTTGCTGACGGGACGGTTGCCACGCAGACGTAAGTAAGTAAGTAAATTGATGCTGGCGAGTGTGGCGATGGTGATTAACATCGCCGACCAATCTAGTACCATCTCCAAAAAATTCCACACGCTGAACAGCGTCAGTAATTGTGCGGCGATCGCTACGCTGCGCAGGATGACTAGTCGGTGTAACTGGCTATGGCTGGGCAGGACTGAGATGAGGGGTTTGTTCATGGGGCGTGATTGTAAACGCAGGGCTTGCTATAGAGGTGCGACAAATTGACGCACCAGTTCATATAGCGAGGCAAGTATAATTATCGACTAACGACCTTTTAATCAGGAATAAGCGCCATGAAAAAACTTAGTTTGTACGCACTAGCCTTCGTTTCAAGTCTGTTCTCTATTTCTGTTTTTGCCGCCGATATTCAGGTTGAACGGGCTACTGTCCGTGCGACGGCGCCCGGTCAGCAGACCGCGATGTTGGATATGCAGATCATCAGCAAGCAAGCAGGTCATTTGATTTCAGTAAGTACACCCGCTGCGAAAAGTGTGGAACTACATCGCATGAGTCATGAAAGCGGCATGATGATGATGCGTGAAGTTGATGCGATTAACTTGCCCGCAGGTCAGGTAGTCGATCTGGGTGAGGCAGGATTTCACGTGATGCTGATGGATATCAAAGCGCCCATCAAAGTAGGGAGCAGCATCCCTTTTGTCATCACCATTAAGCTGGACAACAATCGTTCCGTCAAGGTTAAGGCTCAAGCCGAGGTGACGCCCTTGGTCGAGATCAAACCTGAAGCCGATGAACACATGCACATGCATCATCACTAATTGTCTAAGGCCGCGCGACATTAACCTTGTGGTGATGTCGAGGGAAGCATGAGATGCGTCCTTAAAATAGTGATTGCCTGCTAACTACTAGTTTCTATTCAGTGTAGAATTCGCGACAAATTTTTGTGTGATTCCCGCCCTTGGTGGGGGTTCGCTGAACCTTAATTAAGGAAAAATATGCCGCTCACTCCTGCTACCGCCGCCCAAAAAGCTCATACGCTGTCCGAGGCACTCCCTTACAT
>JBBQKX010000076.1:0-9365 GCA_038327315.1 Burkholderiales bacterium
TTGGACTTCAATTTTTCCAGCAAGGCATCATTTGGTGCGACCGAGATCACCGGCATATCTTTGTCTACCAGTGCCAGCGGACCGTGTTTTAGTTCGCCAGCAGGGTAAGCTTCTGCGTGGATGTAGGATATCTCTTTGAGCTTGAGCGAGCCTTCCATCGCAATTGGGTAATGCATACCGCGCCCTAGGAATAGCGCATTGTTTTTGTTAGCGAACTGTTCAGCCAGTTTTGCGATGATGGGCTCGAGATCCAATACTTTTTGCACCGCGCTAGGCAAGTGACGAAGATCGTGCAGGTATGCACTTTCCTTTTCCTTGCTAAGACGACCACGTTGCTTTGCGAGTACTAATGTCAGCAGGAACAGTGCGGCCAATTGGGTAGTGAAGGCCTTGGTAGACGCCACGCCGATTTCTGGGCCAGCGCGGGTCAGCAGACGCAGTTTGCACAAACGAACCAAAGCGCTTTCAGCTACGTTGCAGATTGCCAGTGTGTATGTGTGGCCCAGTGATTTGGCGTGGTTGAGTGCAGCTTGTGTATCGGCAGTCTCGCCAGATTGGGAGATGACTACAACCAGTGCGCGCGGATTGGGCACGCTGGTTCGGTAGCGATATTCGCTGGCGACTTCCACAGTGCAAGCGATACCCGCAACCTCTTCCAACCAATAACGTGCAACCAAGCCAGAGTGATAGCTGGTGCCGCAAGCCAGAATCAGCACATGATTAATGTCGGCGAAGATGTCATTGGCTTCTGCACCGAAGATGCCAGGTACCAAGGACTGGCTGTTGCATACTGATTCCAGCGTATCTGCCAACGCTTGAGGTTGCTCGTGTATCTCCTTCTGCATGTAGTGACGATACTGGCCCAGCTGCACGCTCTCGTTGCTCATCTCACTTTCAACTACGGGGCGGGACACCTCAGCACCACTCGCGTCGTAGATCTGATATTGCTTGCGCTCCAGTTGCACGACATCGCCTTCTTCCAGATACACGACTCTGCGCGTGACAGGGAGCAAGGCCGAGACATCGGAGGCGATGAAGTGTTCTTCTATGCCTACACCTAACAATAGTGGGCTGCCGCGTCTAGCGCAAATAAGCGTGTCAGGTGCGTCACTGGCGATCACGCCAATGGCATAAGCACCAGTTAGTTCCTTCAATGAGAGTTGAGTCGCTGCCAACAGACTGACGCCAGCAACATAATGGCTGTGAACCAGATGAGCGATGACCTCAGTGTCGGTATCAGAAGTAAAGACATAGCCGGCTGCTGTGAGTTTGGTGCGTAAATTTTCGTAGTTCTCGATGATGCCGTTATGTACCACGGCGATTTTATCTTTACTCATATGGGGGTGCGCGTTGCGCTCGGACGGCACGCCATGCGTCGCCCAGCGGGTATGCGCGATACCAATCTGACCATTGGTGTTAGCACTCTTGATTGTCAAATCTGCCACACGTCCGGTACTGCGCTGACGTTCTAAAGCGCCCTCATGGATGACGACCAAACCAGCCGAGTCATAGCCGCGATATTCCAAGCGCTGCAAACCTTCCAACAGGATAGGTACGATGTTACGCTCAGTTACTCCACCGACAATTCCACACATAATTTAACCCCGAATAATCTGCTACTTGTTAAGTCGTCAAAGCCGTAGCTTTAACACGTTGGCTACTTCTTAATCTTGACTGGACGTTTCCAACCATTGATGGTGATCTGTTTGCTACGCGACAAAGTCAACTCGCCATCAGGTGCATCTTTGGTGATGGTAGAGCCCGCACCTATGGTCGCGCCCTTGCCCACGCGTACCGGCGCGACCAACTGTGTATCCGAACCGATGAACGCATCGTCTTCTATGATGGTGCGGAATTTGTTCGCGCCGTCATAATTGCAGGTGATGGTGCCAGCGCCGATGTTGACGCGACTACCCACGGTGCTGTCGCCTATATAACTTAGATGATTGGCCTTGCTGCCCTTGCCGATTTCACTATTTTTGATTTCGACGAAATTGCCGACATGTGCGTCGTCATGCAACTGGCTACCGGGACGCAAACGCGCGTAAGGGCCGATATGACAATTTGCGCCGACTACACTGCTGTCAATATGGCTGTAAGCCTCAATCTGCGTGCCTTGCGAGATGGTCGCGTTGCGGATCACGCTGTACGCCCCGACGCGTACGTTGTCCGCCAGCTCAACCTTGCCTTCGAAGATGCAGCCCACATCGATCTCAACATCACGGCCACAACTCAACTGCCCGCGCACATCTATTCGCGCAGGGTCGGCCAGCGTCACACCTTGAGCCATCAAGCGTTGCGCTTCTACGCTTTGCCAAGTGCGCTCTAGGTTTGCCAATTGCGTCTTGCTATTGATGCCCTCGACTTCCCATGCGTGTGCAGGCTGAGTCGTATGCACGGCGACACCTTGTGCCACAGCCATCGCAACGATGTCAGTCAAGTAATACTCGCCTTGGGTATTGTTGTTCTTAAGGTTGGCCAGCCAGTTGCGCAACATGGCAGTTGGTGCGAGCAAGATGCCGGTGTTCACTTCTTGGATTTTGCGCTGTTCTGGCGTTGCATCTTTCTCTTCGACGATGCTCAACACCTTGCCGCTCGCGTCACGCACGATACGACCGTAGCCAGTAGGATTGGCGAGGTTTACCGTAAGCAACACCAGTCCTTCACCAGCAGCACGCATCTGTTGCAGTGTCGTTTGCTGTATTAGCGGGACATCACCGTATAACACCATGGAAAGCGTATCGTCGGGCAAATGGGGCATCGCTTGTTGTACCGCATGACCGGTGCCTAATTGAGGCTCTTGGATGACGAACTGCGCTTGATATTGCGCCATTGCTTGCGGGACGATCTCGCCGCCATGACCATAGACCACGCAGATATTGCTTGCCTCCAGCGCCAGCGCACAATCCAGCACGTGTTGAACCATGGGCTTGCCCGCCAAGGCATGCAACACCTTGGGTTTGTTGGAATACATGCGTGTGCCCTTACCGGCAGCGAGGATGATGATGTTCAAAGCACTCATAGTTAGGTCACTTATGTAACGATGCGTAAGGGGAATACAACTAGGTTTAGGCTTTCTTGACGAATTCGGTCTTCAACTGCATCGCACCTATGCCGTCGATCTTGCAGTCAATATCGTGGTCGCCGTCAATCAGGCGGATGTTTTTGACCTTGGTGCCCACTTTTACAACAGAGGAAGAGCCTTTAATTTTCAAGTCTTTGATGACCGTCACGCTATCACCATCAACGAGCACGTTGCCAAATGCATCTTTGTACACGCGCGCTTGCTCGGTGGTTGCGCCAGTCGCTTGCATAGGCCATTCGTGTGCACATTCTGGACAGACGTAATTGCTACCGTCCTCGTAGGTGAATTCGGAACTGCACTGCGGGCATTTAGGTAAGTTGCTCATGTAAGACTCTCTAAGGTTGGTATAGCGCCATAGAGCTTGTTAGCTATGGCATAAGTGCTGATTTTACCTGCTCACCTAGAAACTTACATGCCATTCTGACTGAGCAAAAAGAAAAAAGCGGAGCCAGTTGTCTGGACATCCGCTCAAGGGGAGGAAAACGGTGGTAGAAACTTAGAAATCCATCACATATTGAAAGCGCGCTGTAACAGCTGCATTACTGCTGGACTTGATGTTCAGGCGGTAATCAATATTGGATTCCAAACGAGTGTTCTTGCTCAAAGGTGCGACATAAGCGAATTGCATATTTGCCTTACCAGCAGACAACATAGATAAGACTTGCATCAGCTTTGTAGAAGTAGCGCTCAATGGGCTGCTAGAAAAAGTGCTTACAGCAGACAAAAGATTGTTGATCGCACGGGTGGGAGTATTAATGCTGAATGCTGAGTGGTCGTGAGCCATCAAGCTATTGTTTGTTTCACCTTGAACGACACGGCTATCAACACGAACGATGCGATTACGAAACTCACGGTTGCTAGTGCCTGCGAAGTCAGCTTCAGGAGCAGGAGCGACTTCAGTACTTACAACATTGTTTTTAGCCACGATCTTGAATACTACGGAAGCAACACGGTCTGTAACACCAGGGTGTGTGCCTACATCAGTCACATCGCCGAAAGCTTGAGCAAAAGCGCGTGAAGTTGCGAGGGTAAAAACGATAGCCAGTATGTTACGTATAAGTACAAGCATGATGCCTCCGTTGAGGTTTCATGGCAGCTCCGCTATCTTTCCGGTTGGTGAAGATCGGTGGCTTTGCGTCACCCGATTTCTCGAGTTTTGCCCCATGTCTGTGGTACGCACTTTAGCGAAGTTGGACGAAATATCTAAGGTAATCGGTCGGTTCTGGCCGATGGACGGTAAGCGGTAGTAAAGGGGGTGCGAACGGTACGAAATCGAGAATGAGCGGTTTGATGGGATGGTTGGTTTATCCCTAATGACCTTTAGAAAAGTTAAGAATTCGTCGAAAAACACTTTTGGTAGTGGTAACCGATATTCTCAAAACCCCGTTTCTCCCAATAAGATTAACCCTGAGTGGATGAGAGGGCTTAGAGCTTGTAGCCTCGGTGTACTGCGACGATCCCACCTGTAAGATTGAAGTACTCAACGCGTTCCAGACCAGCATCTTCCATCATCGTTTTCAACTCTTCTTGACCGGGATGCATGCGTATCGACTCAGCCAGATAACGATAACTATCAGCATCACCCGCAATCATCTGTCCCATCTTGGGCAACAGCTTGAAGGAGTAAAAGTCGTAAGCTTTTTCCAGTGGCTTGGCCACTTTGGAGAATTCCAGCACGATGACGCGACCACCTGGCTTGAGCACTCGCTTCATTTCACGCAATGCATCTTCCTTGTGAGTAACGTTGCGCAAGCCAAAGGCGATACTGACGCAATCGAAGTAATTGTCAGGGAAAGGTAGATGCTCTGCATCGCATTGAGTGGTCGGTGTGGAGATGCCCTCGTCCAACAAACGGTCGCGGCCTACGCGCAACATGGCATTGTTGATGTCGGTGAGCACAACTTGCCCGCTGCTACCGACGGCTTTCAAGAACAAGCGCGACAAGTCTGCCGAGCCGCCCGCCACATCTAACACTTTCTGACCTGTGCGCACACCGCTGACACTGATTGCATAGCGCTTCCAGATGCGATGCAGACCCGCAGACATCAAGTCGTTCATCACGTCATATTTGCTAGCGACCGAGGTGAAAACACCCGCAACCTTTTTGGCTTTCTCGGTTTCGTCTACGGTCTCGAAACCGAAGTGGGTAGTCTTATTCGTCATGTTTGCCTCCGCCATGCATAAAGGGTTCACGGCTTTCATTTGCCAGCTCAAGTTGGTGCAAGTAATCCTGCCAGATTGCAGATTGGTTCTTACCCAGATTGTTCAGGTAGTCCCAGGTGAACAGCCCGCTGTCGTGCCCGTCATCGAAGGTGATCTTCATCGCATAGCTGCCGACAGGCTCAACACCCGACACAAGTACATGCTTCTTGCCAACTTGCAATACTTCCTGACCGGGGCCGTGACCGCGAACCTCAGCCGATGGAGAGTTCACCCGCAGGTATTCATACGGAAAGCGATAACGCGCGCCATCATCGAAAGCGATCTCCAACTCATGGGACTTCTGATGCAGTGTGATCTCGGTAGGGGTCATGCTGTGGATTAGCACCTGATACGTTTATAGGGGACGCATTATCGCAAGGCTGGCGGTAATCTCCAAATGCAGGCGGAGATCTAGGTAGTTGTCGAACTTAGGCGACCATCAAAATGCTGGCTTTAAAGACTGCGTATTTTTTTTAACAATGCAGTGGTGGAGCGTTCGTGCAGAAAGGGGATGCTATGAACGGCACCGCCGTTATTCAACACTTCGCCACTTCCGACGATGTTCGCTGGCTTCCAGTCGCCACCTTTGACGAGCACATCAGGCTGGCAAGCCAAGATGAGGTTCAGGGGTGTGTCCTCATCGAATTTGATCACTAGACTCACCGACTCCAATGCAGCTAAGACAGCCATGCGATCAGTTTCGACGTTGATGGGTCTGTCCTCACCTTTGCCTTGGCGCTTTACCGAGGCATCACTGTTCACGCCGACGATCATGGAGGCGCCTAGTGCGCGCGCTTGGGCAAGATAGGTCACATGTCCACGGTGTAATACGTCGAAACAGCCATTAGTGAAAACCAGCGGGCGGGGCAACTTGGCAAGTTTGGCTACCAAGTTGTTTGCGTCGCAAAATTTAGCTTCGAAGTCGGGCAGCGGATAGTCCAACTTACTCACCCAACAACAGGTAATCGATGATGTCGCACAGGCAATGCATGCTGACCAAGTGGACTTCCTGGATACGCGCTGTGCTCTTGGCATCAACGCAGATCAAGACATCGGTGGGGTGCAGTGCAGCGAGCATTGCGCCACCATCGCGTCCAGTCAGGGCAACAACGCGCATATTGCGCTCGTGAGCAGCATGGATGGCGGCGACCACGTTAGGCGAGTTGCCGCTGGTGGAGATTGCCAACAGGCTGTCACCAGGCAGGCCCAGTGCGCGCACTTGCTTGGAGAATATCTGGTTGTAATCGTAGTCGTTGGAGATAGAGGTAATGACCGAGCTGTCAGTAGTCAGCGCCACGCAGGCCAGTCCTGGACGTTCCTTTTCGAAGCGGTTGATTAACTCAGCAGCGAAGTGCTGAGCATCTGCAGCAGAACCACCATTGCCACATACCAAGATTTTGCCGTCATTGGCGATGCAATCGAAGAACAGTTGCGCACCTTCTTCGATAGGGGCTGCGAGTTCGTCCATGACGCGCAGCTTCAATTCAGCGCTGTCTTTAAAATGTTGGGTGATGCGTTTTTGGATATCCATGATGATGTGGGTGGTTCAAATGATGGCGTGGATATTAACCGAATCAAGCGCCGAAAGCATTCTTAAGCCATTGCGGTTGAGTATCTGAAATGTCTACCAGTAACAGCGCATCGAAACGGCAAGGAGGTATGCGCTTCAATGTGGTCAGGTAATGCTGTGCGGTCTTGATGAGGCGTTGTTGCTTGTGCTGGTCGATGCTGGCGGCAGCGCCACCGAAGTCTTTGTTGCTGCGCAATCTCACTTCGATGAACACCAGCGTATCGCCCTCTTGCATGATCAAATCAATCTCGCCAGTACGACAGCGATAGTTCTGGCTGATCAGTTGCAAGCCCTGTTGCTGCAGGTAGCGTGCAGCCCATTGTTCAGCTAGCACACCCTTGTCTGTCATGGTTGGGGCTTGTATTGGTCAGGGAACATCTGGGTGGCTGGCTCTATTACTGCTTCGGTCGATATGGCGCGACCTTGGGCGAACACACCCGCTACGGCAGTACGTTGTAGTGTGTGACCGTTGAGCACTATTTTGCCAACAACGCCGTTCATAGGTAGGCTACTTTGTAGGCTATGTTTAAGCATCAGTTGAACAAGGCGATAGGAATCTATGCCCAAAGCGTAAAATCGCTCTTGAACCCCAGTAAGTGGTGTATTGGAGTGTGGATAAGCGAGTACAGCCGGATGATCAGGTTGCAGGAGCCAAGGCATATCCACGAAGCGTATTCCATTCAGATCGTAATTGATCAGTGAGCTATCGTTACCTGGGAAAACTTGAGAAGTTGCATATGTGGGCAATTTGTTAGGAAGATAAGGGCGCACCTGACGCGCGGTTTCCACACCAGTGGCAAGAAATACCATGGTATCTGGCACGACCAAATACTCCGGGATCATAGGGTCACCGGGATCCGTTTCGGTCTTGGGTTTAAAGTTGCGATTGGGATAGGTGAATATTCCTTTGAAAACACTGGAGTCACCGTTGAAATCAATTTCGCGATCTATGCTTAATCCTAGGCTACTCCAAGTCTCCTCAAAAGCGAGCTGCAATCGCTTGGAAATGGGCGAAGCATTAGAGATGACGGTAGCATGGTGATAACCCATGTTGGCGGCCAGAGCCGCAATGGTACGAGCTTCGTCATCAGCAGGGAGGCCAAAAAAATACAACTGTTCGGCAGGTTGGGTATCGGCATTGTTTAGCGCGATGGTTGGTACAGGAATGTTTTTTTCGGAAGCAAGGGCGGCCACACCGTCGCGTGTTAGCGGGCCTATGACTGCCACAGCGCCACTGGACACCGCATTACGATAGGCCGCGACCACATTGCTGTTATCTTCTGTCTTATTGTAAAAGCGCACGGGAAGACTATCGGGATTTAAGCTGGCAGCGGCCATAAAGCCATCGCGCACCGCACGTGCTGCAATACCATAATTTTTGTCTTCAAATGGCAGGAGCAATGCCAAATGTGGCTGCGCATCAGGATTCATCAAGATAGGCTCTATCACCAACGGTGGTTGGGTCTCTATTGCTTGAGTGAGGACTGGTTCGACGGGAACCAGAGGCACTTCTATAGGAGTCTCTGTACTTGTTGTCGCAGGCGCAGCGGGTTGCGTGGACGGAGGCATACTGCTACAAGCGTATAGTGCGAACAAATTTATCAGCAAGAGGAAAAGACGTTGCATAACGAACACCCGCAAAAATTAGAACCGGCATTATATGTAGTTGCTACGCCTATAGGAAATTTGCGCGACATTACCTTGCGCGCCATGGAGGTATTGGCGCAAGCGGATGTGGTCGCCGCTGAAGACACACGTAACACCGCGCATTTGCTGAGCTACCACGCGATACGTGCCAAACAACTTGTTGCTGTTCACCAGCATAACGAGCGTGGCGCGGCCGATAAGATCATCACCCAGATACAGTCTGGGATGAGCGTGGCCTTCGTCAGTGATGCGGGCACACCAGCCGTGAGCGATCCTGGCGCTCTGTTGGTACAAGCGGTATTGGCGGCTGGCTTGCGTGTGGTCCCGATTCCTGGCGCAAGCGCGGCAGTCGCGGCACTATCGGCAGCAGGATTGAACGAGCCACACTTTTTATTCTATGGATTCTTACCCAACAAATCGGCTGCTCGGCGTGCGACGCTGCTGACACTCCAAGAACACCCCTATACCTTGGTGTTTTACGAAGCACCACATCGTATCGTCGAATGTGTACAAGATCTTTGTGCAGTATTGGGTGCTGATAGACGCATCGTGCTGGCGCGCGAGATTACTAAATTGTTTGAGACCATACATGCTTGCACGCTGGGCGAAGCAGAAGCTTGGTTGTTGTCCGACAGCAACCAGCAGCGCGGTGAATTCGTGGTGCTGGTTTCTGCGGCTGTACCGCAACAAGGATTGTCATTAGAGACGCAGCGCATCCTGAAGCTGTTGCTGGCTGAGCTGCCGCTTAAGCAGGCGGTTCAACTCGCCACTCAGATTAGCGGCGCAGGACGCAACGAACTTTATCCACTGGCGCTGCAACTCAAGGATGAGAGTTGAGTCATGTACGGTATTACGCGCATC
>JBBQKX010000077.1:0-9228 GCA_038327315.1 Burkholderiales bacterium
GATGCCTCTTTGCTCATGTGCCACCAGTCCATATTCAAGGCGAACACATTAAGGATTAAAACGACACTCGCCAAGGCGATACTCCAACGCCAAGGTTGCCAGTTCCATGTAGCGTGCACCTCGTTGCTCATTCCCGTCACTAGGTTCGGTGCGTGACCTTCTATCCGCCACATGTCGGGACTGTCGGCGATTACTTTAATCTGTGCGTCAGCGGCCAAGAGCGCTTGGTAGCTAGCAACAGCATCTGCTTTTACTAAGAGCGTGATAGCTGCCACAGGCACTACAGCGCGCAAGGTGGTCAGCAGCCTATCGGCACTGTTCAATATTAAACCCATGCCCTGCTGTGTATCGATCCGCAGAGTCAATGCGATACCACTTGATGTCTCAGTCAACGCCACACGTGCTTCAGTTGTATTCTCGATAAGACAGGACTGCTCGGACAATAACTTGATGTTCCGTGCGCCCATGTTGTGTAAGGCCTGTACTAAGGTTTCCAACCATGCACGTTGTGCCACAGCGACAACGCGCACGCCATCGCTACTACTGTTTGAACATGCAATCACACTGTCAGTGACATCGCCAAGCAGTTTGTCTTCGACTAGATTGGGTAATGCGGCGCGTAGTCGAGCTGCAGATAGTGGTGGGACCGTTAGTGTGAATAGACTTACATCAACTGCGGAGAGCAAGACAACCACGCTGTCTGCTGTCCGTATCAGAGTTGTGATATCTGCAAGTGATGCATAACCACTTCGTTCTACTTTGTCACGCTTGTCATAAGATATGTATGCACAAACACACTGCGGCCATGCTGAGTCGCTAGATATGATGTTGTGTGCTGGTATGCGTAGGACGAGTATGCTCAATTTTTAGGTATGCTCTTGGTAAAGTGGTTGAGTATGCAGCAAAATTTATAGATAAGTTGCATATCAGTGTATGAAAGTTGTGGGTTCAAGATTCGCGTATCCACAATATGCGTATAGCCAAGCCATTTCTGATGATTAAAGCCTGCATGTCCATCCTGGCTTTGTCCATCCTGACCTTGCCGTTGATTAAGAAGTAACTACTGCTTACGCCGAATTTTCCTGTGTTGTAGTGTTTGGCTATCAAACGATTCGATATGTCTGCTATATCTCGGAAGTGCGCTGATTTGCGAGAGACTAACAGTGTGCGTGCATCGCTAAGTGTAAGGTCGGGAATCTCTGCACTGATGACTTCTGCAGATGCGGTGTTTATATTCACATTGGTATTACCCGGTAAAAATACCACATAAGGCTTGATCTTAGATATCAGCGCCGGTGTATATCCTGGTACTGCGAGCAGATCTTCCACGAATGAATACCCTAAGTATGCAAGCGGCTTGGAGGTGGAGTCAGGCGCTATCTTAGTGTCGGGTATGGGTTGGCATATAGCTTGTGCAGTGCTTTGTGCTAACTCTGTAGCCATGTTTAGCAAGCTCAAAAGTTTGGCATAGGTGCCGATCTCAGTAGGGTCTATCGTCCCGTTGTGACATAGATTGTTCAGGTTATAGCGTGCTTGCGCGTCGCTGACACCGCCTGAGAGTGTGGTATCAGCGACGTCGCTATCTGCCTTGCCGTTCTCGACGTACTGATCCAGACGTGTCTCCGCTAAAGGGACAGACCACGGCTCATCTAATGTGTCTACGCTGGAATATTTTGCATCCTCACGCAGAATCAGACCCGCCCAATCCAAAGCGCCACGTAATATCCATTGCTTTTGTAATTGCAGTCTTTGGTTCTCTATCAGCCTGACTTGTACTTGTTGTTGCCAGAACAGGCTAGCAACGATGGTGATGGCGAGTGTGGTGAGTAGTAGCGCCATGATGACCGCTACGCCACGTTGCTTCTCTCTGTCCACGACTTGCTGTTTCATACTGGCCCCAGTAAGAACAGCTTGATGAGACCATTCGCCTCATGGGTCAAAGTCAGAACGACTTCTAGTCCTGTTATCGCTATGACGTTGGGACTATTCGTGGAGGTTTGCCACGAGCCACTCCTCCATACACGAAATGCCATCGCTTCCACGCCCTCTTGTAGCGTCGCCGTGGGATTGCTGTCGGTATCTTGTAATGCGTTCAACCACATCTGGTCGAGTTCGTTGAGATTGCGTGTGGCGGGTGATGCGCGGCGTATGAGTTTGTTACCCACTACTCGATAGCTAATCACTTGCACGCGGGTAGCTTGACCTTCTGTGTATACATTGCGGACCAGAGTTAGTTTATTGGCGAGCGCAAATAGGTTGGGGCGGTCTTGTATCGAGAGTTCGGGTGTTAGTTGCGCACTATCATTTTGCAACTGCGCGAAGGCCAATTGCATCCCGCGCGTCTGTTCCAATTCGACATTCAGCGCGCTACGAGTGCGGACGATGCTGTCCAAGCCGCGCCAGCCCATCACCGCGATTAGTCCTAGGATGCTGATCGCGACCAGCAGTTCGACCAAGGTCAAACCATATTGTCTAACTCGCATTGGACACCACTTGAGTGAGTTTGACGATGCGTCGAGTATGTTGCTCGTTGTAAACGCTGACTTCGACGCGGCGGAAATAGGGGTTGGGTGTGGCGAGGATCTCTTCTTCGCAGCTCAGTGCCAGTTCAGCCTGTTTACAATCAAAGCTGCGGTTGCCTAGCGCTGGCCACTCATGAGCTAAGCGTATCTGCGTTAAGCGGTTCTCAGCAGACCAAGTGGCCATCATCGAGGCGCGTAGGTCATCGCTGTTTTGCGTCAGGCTACCCACGGCACGCAAACTGGCACCCAGCGCTGTGCCTATGATTACCAGTGCGACCAGAACTTCAAGTAGTGTGAATCCGCGAGTCTTATTCATGGTTTCATTCTGCATTGAAGTGTCCTATACCATCAGCCTTTATTGATACATGAGTAGTGCCGATAGAGAGGGTGAGTACGAAGGGTTGGTCTACAGGCTCGTGCCCGAACTGTATGCGCAAAGGCAGTGGGACCATGCTTGCGTTCATGCTGAAGCTCACTGGCCCGCGCTTGAATTCGCGCTCGCGCAGCATTTCATCCCGAGTTAAAACTTGCCACTCAAGTTCTTCACGAATGAGAAAACGGTAGTGCTGAGCATCGGCTTCGAATGCAACCGGACGATTGCGCACAATGGCTTCATCGCGAGCCAATTGTAGTAACAAGGCGATGCGCTGTGCATCTTGCAACAACAATTGTTGGTCATCGGGCATTCCCTTCAAGGAGACGAGACCTAAAAGTAAGCCCGCAATCACCATGACGACCAGCAGTTCTAGTAGTGTGAATCCACGCTGCATCAACTTAAGTGATGCTTTAGGGCAGTGCAAGGAGCGAGAGTAACTGTAGCGAGCGACTCCGCAATCGAGTCGTGCAATAGATTTTTCACGCTTCCCGATTAGATTTCCCACGAACCGATATCAGCATCATTACCTTCGCCCCCGGGCTGTCCGTCCGCACCCAGCGAGAAGATATCAATATCTCCTTTGATGCCAGGAGACAGGAATTGATATTGATAGCCCCATGGGTCTTTGGGTAATTTGTCCAGATAGCCACCAGCCTTCCAACCATTGGCGGCTGGACCACTACTGGGTTTGATGGTGAGTGCAGCTAATCCTTGTTCAGTGGTGGGATAGCGCTGGTTGTCGAGTTTGTAGAGCTTCATGGCCTGCATGATGGTCGAGATGTCTTGCTTGGCAGCAGCGATGCGAGCATCGTCAGCACGCCCCATCAGCTTGGGAACGACCAATGCAGCGAGTATGCCCATGATGACCACGACCACCATGATCTCAATTAGGGTAAATCCACGTTGTGCTGAGTGTGTAGCCTTGATGTTCATGATGAGTAGGATGTACTAAATTGGGGCGCGAGTATAAAACTTGTCACAGATCTTAGCTCAGTTAAAAAATACCTAGGCCAAAATCCGTCACCAAGTGCGACCAGTCATTAGATGCGATTTTAATATTCGCGGCGTTGTGCGCTATAGGCATCGTTATGCAAATACGAAAGGCGTAGTACGTCCGACTAATGTCTCGATTAGCAATAATTCATGATCCGTATTGGTGCGCATTGTTTTTTGAGGGATCACTATTTGCACAGGTTTTGTTGGCAATATAACTAATTAATAGTTTGGAAATTAATTGCTCTAATTGTTTAGATAATCGGCCACCCCAATTCGTGTGCTGTAGAATAAAACGCTATGAGTAAAGCATTCACTAAAGAAACAGAAGACGATGACGAAGACTTGGAGCCTAGGCTCCAGCTGCCTTCGGGCGTGAAGAACTACATCACGCCGCACGGTCAGCGTCGCTTGCATGATGAGCTGGAAGAATTGTGGAAAGTCGAGCGTCCTAAATTAGTGCAGACCATCACTTGGGCTGCCTCGAACGGCGATCGTTCCGAAAATGGTGATTACATTTATGGCAAGAAGCGTTTGCGCGAGATTGATAGGCGCATCAGATTTTTACGTCGCCGACTCGATCTTTCCGAGGTAGTCGATCCCTCACAGCGTAAGGAGTGCGACCAAGTTTTCTTCAGTGCGACGGTGACCGTTTGCGACGAAGAGGGCATGGAGAATACCTATAGCATCGTGGGGGTGGATGAGGCGGATGTGGCAAGCGGTCGCATTAGTTGGGTCTCACCGCTGGCCATGGCGCTACTTAAATTAAGAGTGGGAGAGGTGGCCAATCTACGTACGCCTACAGGTGCCTCTGAGTTAGAAGTGCTGGAGATACGTTATATCGAGTTGTTGTGATACGAGTTATTAATTGTAATTTTGGATTTGACTGTCGACTGAAAATTGAGTCCTAGTGGCTGCCAGATATTTGTGAATTGATACTTCATGTTCACCTCGAACTTGTTACAATCACCCCGCTGAGCAGCCACATCCAAACTGATAATTCACGGAGCCATCATGAAAAAAATCGAAGCAGTGATCAAGCCATTCAAGTTAGACGAGGTGCGCGAAGCGCTATCCGAACTGGGAGTGAGCGGTCTGACCGTAACAGAGGTCAAGGGCTTTGGTCGTCAAAAGGGGCATACCGAGTTGTATCGTGGCGCGGAGTATGTGGTCGATTTTCTGCCTAAAATCAAGGTTGAGGTGGTGATTCCAGATGACCTGGTGGATACTGCGGTGGAAGGCATCATCAAGGCTGCCCATACCGGTAAGATTGGTGATGGCAAGATATTCGTTTCCAGCGTAGAGCAAGTGATTCGCATCCGTACCGGAGAGACCAACGAAACAGCTCTGTGAGACAGAGTAGTTGTAAGACGTAAGACGTAAGTTAGGTCAAAAACTCGCAAGCTCTATGACTTCCGACTTACGACCGCCTCTAACTGCTTTCTTTACAGCCTGATTTACCAGTTCCATTAGGATGCGTATAATCCGCGCTTTGCCGAAACGGATTATTATGCGCATCATTCAAAAAGCATTAACTTTCGACGACGTACTGCTCGTTCCCGCTTACTCCAATGTGTTGCCGCGCGATGTTACTTTGCGCACGCAATTGACACGCAACATCAGCCTTAATATCCCTATCTTGTCAGCAGCGATGGATACAGTCACTGAATCTCGCTTAGCGATTGCCTTGGCGCAAGAAGGTGGTATCGGCATTATTCACAAGAACATGTCATCTCACGCACAGGCTGCGAAAGTCGCCAAGGTGAAGCGTTTCGAGAGCGGTGTGGTGAAAGATCCAATCACAATCACAGCCGATATGACTGTGCGCCAAGTTCTTGGCTTGACACGTCTGCATAAGATTTCAGGCCTGCCTGTCGTGCAGGGCAAGCTGTTGGTAGGTATCGTCACTAATCGTGATCTGCGTTTTGAGAGCAACCTCGATCAGCCTATACAAAACATCATGACGCCTCGTGAGCGTCTGATCACTGTCAAAGAGAACACCAGTCTGGAAGAAGCGCGCAGCTTGATGCACAAGCACCGTATTGAACGCGTGTTGGTCGTTAACGATGCATTTGAATTGTGCGGTTTGATGACTGTGAAAGACATCCTCAAATCCAATGAGCATCCATTAGCATCCAAAGATAAATTGGGTCGTTTGCGTGCGGGCGCAGCAGTCGGTGTGGGCGAAGGTACAGAAGAGCGCGTTGCATTACTGGCTGAAGCAGGTGTGGATGTGATCGTGGTCGATACTGCGCACGGTCATTCCCAAGGCGTGTTGGATCGCGTTCGCTGGGTTAAAAAGAATTTCCCGCATATCGAAGTCATCGGCGGCAACATCGCTACTGGCGCTGCGGCATTGGCGCTGGTCGAGCATGGTGCGGATGGTGTCAAGGTCGGTATCGGCCCTGGCTCTATTTGTACGACGCGTATCGTTGCGGGTGTCGGCGTACCACAGATTGCTGCGATTCAAAACGTTGCCGAAGCATTGAAAGGCACTGGCGTGCCATTAATCGCCGACGGCGGCATACGCTTCTCGGGCGACATCGCTAAAGCAATCGCGGCTGGCGCAAATACTGTGATGTTGGGCGGTCTGTTTGCGGGTACTGAAGAAGCGCCTGGCGAGATTGAATTGTTCCAAGGCCGTTCCTATAAGTCTTATCGAGGCATGGGTAGCTTGGGCGCGATGGCACAAGGCTCTAGCGATCGTTACTTCCAAGAGGGCGAAGCCAATCAAGACAAGCTGGTTCCAGAAGGCGTAGAAGGTCGTGTGGCTTACAAGGGCAGCGTGCTCGCAGTCATCCATCAGTTGATGGGCGGTCTGCGCGCGAGCATGGGTTATCTCGGTTGTGCGGACATCAATGCTGTACATGAGAAGGCTGAGTTTGTAGAAATCACTTCTTCCGGTATTCGTGAGTCTCACGTACATGACGTGCAGATCACTAAAGAAGCGCCTAACTATCACGTTGATTAGCCACAAGACGTAAGCGGGAAGTAGTAAGCAATACTGGACAACCCAGTAGCTGAGGAATAATCAATGGCTGGTTACCGTGAACTTAAAGTTTGGCAGTTGGCGATGGAGCAAGCAGAGGTGATATATATGCTCTGTGCTGATTTTCCTCGGCATGAGGTTTACGGATTAGCAAGTCAGTTACAACGCGCTGTGGTTTCAATTCCTTCCAATATCGCAGAAGGGCAGGCGCGTAATTCAAGTAAAGAGTTCGCGCACTTTCTCTCGATTTCGCTGGGTTCTTTAGCTGAAGTGGAAACACAAATTATGTTGGCTCAACGGCTGAACTATTTGAGCATAGAGCAAATGGACGCGATTCTTTTCCAATCGGAAGAAATTGCAAAAATGTTAAAAGGACTGCAAAAGGCAGTCCTCCTCAAAACCAACTAAAGACTTACGACTAACGTCTTACGACCCAATGACTACTCATAAAAAAATCCTCATCCTCGATTTCGGTTCTCAATACACGCAACTGATTGCGCGACGTGTCCGTGAAGCACATGTCTATTGCGAACTGCATCCTTGGGATATGTCCGAAGCAGATATTCGCGCTTATGCCCCCGATGGTGTCATTTTGTCCGGTGGCCCTAACTCGGTCTACGAAGACGAGACACCTAAAGCGCCTCAAATAGTGTTCGATCTGGGCGTGCCAGTGTTGGGTATTTGCTACGGCATGCAGACTATGGCTGCACAATTGGGCGGCGCGGTTGAGAATGGTCACGTGCGTGAGTTCGGTTATGCAGAGATCAAGTCATCAGGCGATAGTGCTTTGCTGCGCGGCATCCAAGACAAGGCGGACGGCATCCTCGATGTATGGATGAGTCACGGCGATAAGGTCACCAAATTGCCAGCTGGCTTCAGCGTCATCGCTAGCAATGCCAGCACGCCTATTGCCGGTATGGCGGACGAAGCGCGTCGCTTCTATGCTTTGCAGTTTCATCCGGAAGTCACTCATACCCACCAAGGTAAGGCGATGTTGAGTCGTTTCGTGCACGACATCTGCGGTTGTGGTGAAGACTGGAACATGCCTAATTACATCGATGAAGCGGTCGCCAAGATACGCGAGCAAGTGGGTAATGAAGAAGTCATACTCGGCCTGTCTGGTGGCGTGGACTCATCTGTCGCAGCGGTGTTGTTGCACAAGGCGATTGGCAAACAACTGACTTGCGTGTTCGTGGATAACGGTCTGTTGCGTTTGAACGAAGCACAGGAAGTGATGAAGACTTTTGCAGACCACTTGGGCGTAAAAGTCATACACGTTGATGCAAGCGCAGAGTTTTTGGGTTTCTTGGCAGGTGTCACAGACCCTGAACAGAAGCGCAAGATCATCGGTCGCGAGTTCGTCGAAGTTTTCCAGCGCGAAGCTAAGAAACTGCCGCAAGCGAAATGGCTGGCACAGGGCACTATCTACCCAGATGTGATCGAATCTGCAGGTGGCAAGAATAAAAAAGCACACACCATCAAGTCTCACCACAACGTGGGTGGCTTGCCTGAGTCTTTGCACTTAAAGCTGCTGGAACCTTTGCGCGAATTGTTCAAGGACGAAGTTCGCGAACTGGGCGTGGCGATGGGCTTGGAGCATGGCATGGTGTATCGCCATCCATTCCCAGGCCCAGGCTTGGGTGTGCGTATCCTCGGTGAAGTCAAGCATGAGTACGCAGAACTATTGCGCCGTGCCGATGCCATCTTCATGGAAGAGTTGCGCTCGACTAAAGCGGACGACGGCAAGACTTGGTACGAGAAGACCTCGCAAGCATTCACTGTGTTTTTGCCAGTTAAGAGTGTGGGCGTGATGGGCGATGGTCGTACTTATGAGTGGGTGGTGTCTCTGCGTGCGGTACAGACGCAAGACTTCATGACCGCGCATTGGGCGCATCTACCATACGACTTGTTGGGCCGCGTTTCCAATCGCATCATTAACGAAGTGCGCGGTATCAACCGTGTGGTATACGACATCTCAGGCAAGCCACCTGCAACCATAGAGTGGGAATAACTCGCAGGCCGGCTGAATAACAGAGGATCCCGCCTATGACCTTTCACGCCTTAGTCCCCGCTGCCGGTTTCGGTGCGCGTATGGGGCAAGAGTTACCCAAGCAATATCTGCCCCTAGCGGGACAGCCTATGATCTTTCATGCGTTGTCCACCTTGTGCGCTTGTCCTCAAATCGAAACCGTGTTCGTGGTGTTATCACCAGAGGACACGCAATTAAAAAGTTATGACCTGAGTCGTTTTGGCGATAAGTTGCAGCCCCTATATTGTGGTGGCGCAACGCGTGCCGAGTCAGTCACCAATGGCCTTGTCGCCGCCGAACTTGAATCGGACGACTGGGT
>JBBQKX010000078.1:0-8706 GCA_038327315.1 Burkholderiales bacterium
GCTTGGCGCTTGGCGCAGGGTGCGAAAGTGCAGAAAGTTTTTGTCGCACCGGGTAATGCAGGTACGGCTCTGGAAGACGGTTTGGAAAACGTCAACATCTCCGCCATTGCCGACCTCATCGCTTTTGCCAAAAGCGAAGACATCTACATGACCGTGGTTGGCCCGGAAGCTCCGCTGGCAGCGGGTGTGGTCGATGCATTCCGTGCAGCAGGTTTGCGTATTTTTGGCCCGACCAAGGCGGCAGCACAACTCGAATCTTCCAAAGATTTTGCCAAGCGTTTCATGACGCGTCACAACATTCCGACGGCATTCTTCGAGACTTTCAGCGACATCGCGAAAGCGAAAGCCTATGTTGAAAAACACGGTGCACCTATCGTGGTGAAGGCCGATGGCCTAGCAGCAGGCAAGGGCGTGGTCGTGGCGATGACCAATCAAGAGGCGTTCGATGCCATCGACATGATGTTGTCGGATAACAAGCTTGGCGATGCAGGTGCACGTGTCGTTGTGGAAGAATTCCTCGCCGGTGAAGAAGCAAGTTTCATCGTCATGGTGGACGGCAAGAATGTATTGGCAATGGCGAGTAGTCAAGATCACAAACGTCTGTTAGATGGCGATCTCGGCCCCAACACCGGCGGCATGGGTGCTTACTCACCTGCGCCTGTGGTTACGCCCGATGTGCATGCACGTGCGATGCGCGAAGTCATTATGCCTACCGTGCATGGCATGGAATCTGACGGCATCACTTATACCGGTTTTCTGTACGCAGGTCTGATGGTGTCACCAGACGGCAGTATCAAGGTGTTGGAGTTCAATTGCCGCTTCGGTGATCCAGAGACTCAGCCCATCATGATGCGTTTGAAGAGTGACTTTGCCAACATCATCGAGCATGGCATCGCTGGTACGCTGGATAAAGTCGAGGCAGAGTGGGATAGGCGCACAGCGCTGGGCGTGGTGATGGCGGCAGCCAACTATCCGGATACACCGCGCAAGGGTGATGTCATCACTGGTTTGCCTAAGAAGATGGACGATGCACATGTGTTTCATGCAGGCACTACCATGCAAGATGGCAATGTGGTCACCAGCGGTGGTCGCGTGTTGTGCGTGGTCGCGCTCGGTGACATGGTGAAGCTGGCGCAAAAACGCGCATATGAAGTGGCGGATCAGATCCATTTCAATGGCGCGCAAATGCGTCACGACATCGGTTATCGCGCAATCGGACGCAAAAAATAATTGCACCGCGCACTCACCTATCGTCACTTGATGCAGCACCTCAAGCGCGGTGGGCTGATTGCTTATCCGACTGAGTCTTGCTTTGGCTTTGGCTGCGATACGGCCAATCGTGGCGCGGTGAGGCGCATCCTCAGGCTCAAGCAGCGTCCGCAGCGCAAGGGCTTGATCCTGATCGCATCCAGTTACCAGCAGGTGGCGCGCTACATCCAGCCACTGACGCCGGCCGAACAGCAAAGATTGCAGGACGATGGCGCGCAGGCCGTCACTTATCTGATGCCGGTCAAACCATCCTGCCCGCGCTGGTTGCGCGGCGCGCACGATACGCTGGCGATCCGCATGACGGCGCATCCTGTTGCGCAAGGCTTGTGCCGCAGTCTGGACAGCGCGCTGGTTTCCACCAGTGCCAACCTGAGCGGGCGGCGTGCGGTGAAGACCTATGCCGAATGCCTGCGCCAGTTCGGCAGCCGCGTGCGCGTGGTGTCAGGCTGCGTGGGGCGACGCAAGCAGCCTTCGACGATACGAGATTGGGCGAGCGGTCGGGTGTTGCGCTAGCTTGCTTGGGTCGGACGAACTTTGTCAGAAATCTCCAGGGGGCTTCTAGAGTTCATTTAATGAATTTATAGAAGTACCCTTAACGATGATTCGCCACGGTGGGTGGCGTGCTATAGCCGCTGGCCTGCATCTCTATCGCCGCCGGATGCGCGCGGTAATGGTTGCGCAGAGCTTGAGCCAGCGCGCGTTTGGCATCGTCATCCACAGGGCAGGGGTGGGCTTGCGGCAGGCAAGCGACCATGTCTTGCAGCAGTCGATCCTGTGGCTCGGGCATCTTGACCTGCCATGACGCGAGCAGGTCGCGATCGATGTGCGCGGGCAGCGAGGCCAGTATCCCCACATCGTTCTCGTCATGTACCAACAAGCCCGAGGTGGTGCCTCGGTCCAGCGTCAGTACTTGGAAGAAATACAGCGTGTGGTAAGCGAGCTGTTGTGCAAGATCGGCCTGCGTGGGGGCGGTGCGGCTGGCGAGCGCGTCCCCCAGTATCTTGATGTAGGTGTCGATGGCGGCGCAGCCCAGCTTGCGCGCGAGTTCGAAATCGGCCTCGAAGTCCCCGCTTGTGTAATTTTCCAGATAGTAGTGCGTCACGCCGCGCGTGCGACCCAGCACCGGGATGTTGAAATAGCGGTCGCCTTGCGCCGCCGCTTCAAGATATTGCGCGGGAGTGGATTGTTGCAGGCTTTGCTGGAACAGCGATTTGTCGGCCTCGAAGGGGATCGCCGGGTTGAGGTCGGCCATCATGCGCCAGTAGCCGCTGCCCGTTTTCATCTCAGTCCAGCTGATGTGGATGTGCACCGAGGGCGCCAGCGGATTCACCGGATGGATGATGGTGGAGATGGCCGAGGCGGAAGCGAGTGCCTTGCTCGCATCGTCGTCGTATTGAACCTGCGAGGTGTTCACCGAGGCGCGGTTGTACAAGCGGGTGTCGGTTGCCATGTAGCGCACGCCGCCGCCATGCCGTCCAGCGGCGCGCAACCATTCGAACGGCGCATAGGCGCGGTTGTCGCCGAATTGCGCGCTGAGACCGTCGAGTTTGGCCACAAAGCGTTGCTGCAATTCGCACACTAATTGATAGGCGCGTTGCGCGCGCGGCGATGAGGCGGGGACTCTGTGGGTCATGGTTATTCCTGAGTGATCGATTTGAAAGGCGTGCATTTTAAGCCATCAGCCCGTTTTTTATAATGGGCACTTTGATAAATTCATTGCGTGCGCATCGCGGCGGCGCGTACGTCATTTATCAAAAGTAGATTCCCGTGGTGCACAGAACACATCATCTTGTGTGCCCAGCAAGGTGACCACAGAAGTGCTGGGAGGCGCACCAAGCTCACAGTACAATGCCACAGTCCCCGTACACTGGGGGTGAGGCGGGCATCAGGCGGCGGGTACAGTCGAAGCCGAACTGTATGGTGAGTTTTCGACTGTTCGATTGGATCTGATTGTGGGTGACAGGAGTGTGCGATATGAGCAGGACAGCTAGATCTACTTACTTGATATTTTCCGCACTGCTGCTGGCGCTCTGTCTGGGCGCGACATTGGCGCACGCCCATGATGACGATGACGACGATGAGGGTGAGCGCCAACAGCGCAACGAACGCCACGAACAACATCATCATAGCAAGGCCGAAAATGATCGCCATGCCGTCAAGATAAGCAATCCGCAACTCAAAGAAGAATGTGGTGCATGTCATATCGTCTATCCGCCAAATATGTTGGGCGCAGAGTCTTGGCGTGAAATCATGGCGCATCTGAATAAGCACTTTGGTACGGATGCGAGTGTGGATGCGGCAACACAGAAGGAGTTGAGTGCGGTGTTGCAAAATGGTGCTGGTAATCGTAGCGACTTTGCTAAGGGTAAGCCTGTGCTGCGCATCTCCGATACACGCTGGTTCCAAAACGAGCATGAGGAAGTCACAGACCGCACTTGGCGCAATCCCAAGATCAAGAGTCCTTCAAACTGTGGCGCCTGTCATACCAAGGCGGATCAAGGGCGTTTCAGCGAACACGAAGTCAGAGTTCCTAGGTAAGACAGACGTAAGACGTAAGCGGGAAGACCTAAGTTAAAGCAGAACTCGCCTCAGCGGATAAAGCCAACTTACGACTTACGTATTCCCACTTACGTCTGTTTTCTTCAGGACTATTCCTCTGAACCAGCCGTTCACCATGAGCGGCTGGTCACTGAGTACTTCTAACTGCTGCACCTCAGCCAAGACCTCTTCGAATACTACGTCCATGCGTGTCGCGATGCGTCGTGACAACGGTGTGAGTGCGCGCCTCAACCATGCGTTCTCGTCCGCTTGTAAGAACTTATCGAACAAGATGATAGTGCCGCCAGTCTTCAGCACGCGTGCTGCCTCGCTTAAGCAACGATGGGGTTCAGGGACGACGGCTGTGATGAGGTGTAATACCACGTGGTCGAAATGTGCATCGGGGAAAGGCAGTGCCATGCTGTCGCCCAACACCAAGACCGCATCAAGCTGCGCGGCACGAGGTCTGGCATGCGCCAACATCGCGGCATTGAAATCCAAGGCTGTATAGCGATGCATGGTTGGTAGCAACGGTAAGTCCAAGCCTGTGCCTACGCCACTAATCAGCACGTTCGCCGCTTGCATATTAGGCAAGGCGTGCAAGGATCGCGTGCGCGCAGCCAGCATGGCGCGTTGTATAAATAAATCGTAGATGGGTGCGATCAGGCTGTAGCTGGTCCTGAGTAATGGGTTCTTGCGGTGTGGGAGTTCTTGCATATTCACTCCAGCATTTGGATGCCAGTAATCTTGACAGCGTAGATGGCGGATGCCAGTGCATCTATGGCTTGGGTGCGGGCGAAGCTCTTCCGCCATGCCAAGGCGATACGGCGTGCGGGCATGGGTTTGGTGAAGGGGATGACCTTAAGTAGGTGGCTGCGATATCGCGCACTGTTGGCGGAAGCTGGCAGCACAGTGATGCCCAGACCTGAAGCAACCATATTGCGTATGGTCTCGAGTGAGGTACCTTGTTGCGTTGCCGCTCCTTTGCGCTGCAAGTCTGGACACGCTTCGGCGACCTGGTTACTGAAGCAGTGACCGCTATCTAGCAGTAATACCTTTTCGTCTGCCAATTCCTGCGGTTTGATGCTGCGACGCGTTACCCAATGATGTTCATTGTTCACCACGACCTCGAAATTTTCGTCGTACAGCGCACGGTTGAGGATGCCATTATCGCTGAAGGGAAGGGCGATGATGATGACATCGAGTTTGCCATTGCGTAACTGCGACTCTAGATTGCCAGTGATGTTCTCTTCCACTTCCAGTGCCATCTGAGGCGCGACCTTTTTCAGTGTGGTAATGAGGTCGGGCAAGAGGTAAGGGCCGACGCTATGAATGATGCCTACCCGTAATGGAGTGTTCAATTGATTCTGTCCCTGCTTGGCAATTTTGCGTATCTGCTCGGCCTCTTCCAGCACACGCTGCGCCTGTTCGATAATGGCGACGCCAACCGTGGTCGGCACTACCTCGCTGTTGCCACGCTCGAATATCTTTAGGCCCAGTTCCTCTTCCAGTTTTTGTATCGCCAGCGATAGGGCGGGCTGACTGATGTTTGACTTCTCCGCTGCACGGCGAAAGTTGCGCTCCTGTGCTACGGCGACGATGAAGCGTAGTTCGTTGAGGGTCATAGTTTTCTCCTGGCGATTTAAATAATAAATCACTTTGACTAAAATAATCAATTGGATTGATGGCTTGTATCGGCATACAGTGTGTCTGTCGCCTAGGCGTCACCTTACTCACGCAACTAAGGAGAAATAATGTCTACCGAATCCAAATGTCCGTTCCATCACACCACTGCTGCAGTAAGCAGTGCCCCTAGCATTGAAAACTGGTGGCCTAATCGCCTCAATACTAAAATTTTGCGTCAAAACTCTGCGAAGTCAGACCCTATGGATTCTGACTTCAACTATGCACAAGCCTTCAAGAAACTTGATCTTGCGGCAGTAAAAAAAGACCTCACTGCCTTGATGACCGACTCACAAGATTGGTGGCCTGCTGACTATGGACACTATGGTCCGTTCTTCATACGCATGGCTTGGCACGCTGCCGGCACTTATCGCATCTCCGATGGCCGAGGCGGTGCAGGTACTGGCCAGCAGCGTTTTGCTCCCCTCAATAGCTGGCCAGACAACGTCAATCTGGATAAGGCACGCCGTTTGTTGTGGCCGATCAAACAGAAGTATGGCCGCAACCTATCTTGGGCAGATCTGTCGGTGCTCGCTGGTAATGTCGCGCTGGAGTCTATGGGCTTCAAGACTTTCGGTTTTGCTGGGGGTCGCTTGGATGTATGGGAGCCAGACGAGAGCGTGTACTGGGGTGCTGAAACAACTTGGCTGAGTGATGAGCAACGCTACACGGGTGAGCGCAATCTAGAAAATCCTTTGGCTGCCGTGCAGATGGGCCTGATCTACGTTAACCCTGAAGGCCCGGGAGGAAATCCTGATCCGCTCAAGTCGGCACAAGATGTACGTCTGACATTCGAGCGTATGGCGATGGACGATTACGAGACGGTCGCGCTCACCTGTGGTGGACACACTTTTGGCAAATGTCACGGTGCAGGTGACGCAGCATTGATCGGCCCAAATCCCGAGGCGGCGGCTATTGAGCAGCAAGGTTTGGGTTGGAGCAGCAAACATCGCACAGGTAAGGGGGGTGACCAGATCGGCAGTGGCTTGGAAGGCTCTTGGACACCGACGCCGATCAAGTGGGATATGAGCTACTTGGAGATGTTGTTCGACAACGAGTGGGAGCTGACTAAGAGCCCAGCGGGTGCGCAGCAATGGACACCGAAAGTCGCGACCTCAGCCAATATGGCGCCAGCCGCACACGACGCCACTCAGCAAGTGCCTATCATCATGACGACCGCAGATATGGCGATGCGCATGGATCCAGACTACGCAAAGATCGCGCGTCACTTCCGCGAAAATCCGCAAGAGTTTGCTGATGCCTTTGCACATGCTTGGTTCAAGCTCACTCACCGTGACATGGGCCCTAAGGCACGCTATCTGGGTGCAGAAGTCCCAGCTCAGGATCTGATCTGGCAAGACCCGATTCCCAAGTTAGCTCACGCGCTGATAGACGACAAAGATATCGCCGCCCTCAAGAGCAAGGTGCTGGCAGCGGGTCTGTCGATGTCGGAACTGGTGTCCACCGCATGGGCATCGGCTTCGACTTTCCGTGGTTCGGACAAGCGCGGTGGTGCGAACGGTGCACGTATCCGTCTAGCACCACAAAAGGATTGGGCAGTAAATCAGCCCGAGCAATTGGCACATGTGCTGAGTGCACTCAAAGGAGTCCAGTCAGTATTCAATGCGGGTGGTGGCAAGCAAGTCTCGCTGGCTGACCTGATTGTGTTGGCAGGATGTGCGGGCATAGAGCAGGCGGCCAAGCTTGCGGGGCACAGTATCAAGGTTCCGTTTACGCCAGGTCGTATGGATGCTACTCAGGAACAGACCGATGTGGAATCGTTTGCCGTACTTGAGCCAGTCGCGGACGGCTTCCGTAACTATCTAAAGGCTAGCTTCAGCGTGCCAGCCGAAGCAATGCTGGTCGACAAAGCGCAATTGCTGACGCTGACCGTGCCTGAGATGACGGTGTTGATTGGCGGTATGCGGGTGCTGGAAACCAATGTAGGGAAAAGCAAGCATGGCGTACTCACAACGCGACCAGGTGCACTCAGTAACGACTTTTTCGTCAACTTGCTCGATATGGGTACGGAATGGAAGGCGGCATCGGCTGCACAAGACGTGTTCGAAGGGCGTGATCGCAAGACTGGCAAGATAAAGTGGAGTGCAAGTCGAGTCGATCTCATCTTAGGTTCCAACTCCGAGCTGCGTGCATTAGCTGAAGTCTATGGAAGTTCTGATGCGCAAGAGAAGTTCATCAAAGACTTCGTTGCAGCGTGGAACAAAGTGATGAATCTGGATCGCTACGACCTTAAGTGAGGCACGCTTAAAAAACCGTTGTTAATTAGAGAATCTGCGCTGTCGAAATGAATGGCGCAGACTTCATCAAAGGAGAGCATGATGAACGCATGGCTACATTTTTCGCATCATAGTCTAGTGCTGGCACAAACCTTCGTGGCCGCATTGGCGATGTTAGGTATGGGCTTGGAAGGTATGGCTGCAGAACAAGATATGAACTATGCGCGTGACACCTTCAAACCCTCAGATTGATAGCTGCATCATCAACGATAAAGGAGAAGACTAATGGCTAAGCATCAGATTGATATTGGTATCAACGAAAAGGATCGCAAGAAAGTCGCAGAGGGTCTGTCGCGTATGTTGACAGACACTTACATACTTTATCTCAAGACTCACAACTTCCATTGGAACGTCACGGGGCCTATGTTCCAGACCCTACACTTGATGTTCATGGCCCAATATACCGAAACATGGAACGCCGTCGATCTGATTGCCGAGCGTATACGCTCCCTTGGTTATCCCGCCCCCGGTAGCTACAAAGAGTTCGCCGCCTTGAGCAGCATCAAGGAAAGTGAAGGCGTGCCCAAAGCCAAAGAGATGATTCGCGAGTTGTTGGAAGGTCAGGAAGCTGTAGTGCGAACCGCCAGAAGCGTCCTATTCATTGCCGATAAGGCAGGCGACCAACCTACCGTAGACATGCTTTCCGCCCGCATGGAAGTGCATGAAAAGAACGCATGGATGTTGCGCAGCTTGTTGGAAGAGTAGCTGAACAAAAAGTACCACGTCTCTCATGCGTTTTTTCGGTGAGGCTCATGCGGCGTATTCTGCCGCGTGATGCCGGTGCCAAAATAATACTAGGGATGCTCCGTAGCTTGCTGGAGGAATAGTGAGTTGGTTGGTCAATACGAAACTAGTCGTTTACGTAGTCTAAACATAGTTTGCATATCATTGCTTCCTCATCAGTCGGCATGACTAGGAT
>JBBQKX010000079.1:0-8489 GCA_038327315.1 Burkholderiales bacterium
CCAATACGGCCATCCATCATATCTGAGGGAGCAACCACATCGGCACCTGCCAGCGCATGTACTTGAGCCTGCTTTGCTAATACCGCTACAGTCTCGTCATTCAGCACGTAACCATTGTCGTCGATCAAGCCATCCTGACCGTGGCTGGTGTAAGGGTCTAGAGCAATATCAGTCATCACCCCCAATTCAGGATAGGCCTGCTTGATTGCCGCAACCACACGAGGAACCAATCCATTGGGGTTGTAAGCTTCTTCGGCGCCCAGACTCTTGAGTGATACATCAATCACAGGAAAGATGGCCATCATTGGAATACCCAACCTAACGCACTCGCCAGCATCCTTCAACAGCAAGTCCAAAGTCTTGCGCTGCACTCCTGGCATAGACTTCACATCCTCCACAGTATTCGATCCTTCCAGCACAAAAACGGGATAGATAAAATCTGCCGGAGTGAGTATATGCTCTCGCATTAAATCTCGTGAAAAGGCATCTCTGCGCATACGACGCATGCGGGTTTGTGGATATTTTCCTAATGTCTGCATAAATTTCCTAAAAATTTATTTTATTTTTGAACTATTTTAAAAGACGCTTATCAGAGAGAGTGAATGATGATGAATCGTTCCACGTTTCTCCTCCCTGAGCGTGTATCTTAACCAAGTTAAGATTTTAAGCCCCCGTGCTTACGGGGGCATTTTTTTGCCCGCTAATTACTCTTCATTACCCATTTCATAATCCTGCGGCTCGGCATCAAACCATCCAGCAATCACTTTTTCTGCCTCCTCGACTCCAGTCCTTTTCAAACTAGAGAACAACTGGACCGTACAATGCGGGAAATATTCCAACAGATGTGCTTTGACTTTATTCAAGGTCAACGTTGCTTGCTGACGGCTGAATTTGTCTGACTTGGTCAATAGGATGTGTACTGGCTTATTGGTGGGCGCGAACCAGTCCAGCATATTTTCGTCAAGCTCAGTCAATGGATGGCGCGAATCCATAATGACCACTAGTCCGCACAATTCGTCACGTTTTTGCAGATAATCTGTCAACAGCGCTTCCCAATGACGCTTACTTTCTGGTGGTACTTTCGCGTAGCCATACCCAGGAAGGTCGACTAAATAGGTACTGGGACTCAGGGAGAAGAAATTCAGATGCTGGGTGCGGCCCGGCGTTTTACTGACGTATGCCAAGCGCACATGATTCGCGAGCGTGTTGATTGCGGAGGACTTGCCCGCATTAGATCTACCGACGAATGCCACCTCTTTACCGCCATGCTTAGGCAGATCCTTGAAGTGATTGACGGTAGTGAAGAACGTCGCTTGTGAGAACAGTCCCATTATTTCCAAGCCGCAAAAATCTTATCGGCAGCAGCCACTGTCGCATCGATATCTGCTTCAGTATGTGCAGCCGATACAAAACCCGCTTCAAAAGCCGAAGGTGCAAGATATACACCTGCATCTAACATGGCGTGAAAGAATCGATTGAAAGCTTCTTTATCGCAGCTCATCACCTCATCGTAGCTGGTCGGTACAGACTTACTAAAATACAAACCGAACATACCACCAATAGATTGCGCACAAAAATCTACACCATGTTTCTTGGCGGCCGCACTCAAGCCACTGGTCAATTGGGTTGCCAATTGTGAGAGATGCTCGTAGAAGCCAGGCGCTTGCACGAGCTTAAGCGTCGTCAAACCAGCGGCCACTGCAACAGGATTGCCAGACAAAGTCCCTGCCTGATACACAGCACCCAAAGGTGCCAGACACTGCATGATGTCGCGGCGACCACCAAAGGCTGCCGCTGGCAGACCGCCACCCATCACCTTACCTAAAGTCACTAGGTCGGGCTTGATGCCGTAATGGCCTTGCGCACCCCGCATGCTGACTCGAAAACCTGTCATCACCTCATCCAAGATTAAGACTGCGCCATGCTTGGTGCACAGATTGCGCATCGCATCTAAGAACTCACGCTTAGGTGTGACCAGATTCATATTGCCCGCAACAGGCTCGACAATCACGGCAGCGATTTCATCACCCATCTCGGCAAAGCAACGCTCTAGGCCTGCCGCATCGTTATAGGCAAGAACGGTGGTCAGTGCAGCGATCTCTGCTGGTACGCCTGACGAGCTAGGTTGGCCGAAGGTCAAGGCACCAGAACCTGCTTTCACCAACAAACCATCTGAATGTCCGTGGTAGCAACCTTCAAACTTGATAATGCGTGAACGACCTGTAAAACCACGCGCCAAACGGATAGCCGTCATTGTCGCTTCCGTACCGGAGCTGACTAGGCGCACCATTTCTAGACTAGGCAACAATTTGCACAACAGCTCTGCCATCTCTAACTCGCTCGCGGTCGGCGCGCCAAAACCCAAACCCTGTGCAGCAGCATCTTGTACAGCCTTGACCACCTCAGGATGGCAATGACCCACAATCATCGGGCCCCAAGAGCCAACGTAATCTGTGCACTTCTTGCCGTCCGCATCCCATACATATGCGCCCTGGCCGCGTTGGAAGAATAAGGGCGTACCGCCTACTGAACGGAACGCACGCACCGGAGAGTTCACTCCTCCAGGTATGAGTTTCTGTGAGTCTATAAAGAGTTGTTCGTTATGTGTAGTCATGTCGCTATGTTCCGTTTCTCAATCAATAATTCAACTATCCGCCATCACAGCAAATTTTCGTGCCGCTTGTTCTATGTCTGGTGCGGAGAAAATCGCCGAGATCACCGCCAAAGCATGCGCCCCAGCTTCTAGCAATTGCTCACCATTCTCGTGCGTCACACCGCCTATCGCCACGATGGGAAGGGCTATTTTGCTACTGGCTTCTTCTAGTACCGCCAGACTTGCAACAGGTGCATTTGGCTTAACGCTGGAGGTGAAAAATGCACCAAAAGCAATATAGTCAGCACCATCTAGTTCGGCCTGCATCGCCCTATCTTGTCGATTATAACAAGACACGCCAATCAACCTGGATTCGCCCATCAGTCTGCGCGCTTCCGCAACACTCCCATCATCGCCGCCTAGATGTACGCCGTCGGCGTCAACCGCCAGCGCGAGCGCCGCATCATCATTGACGATGAAAGTAACAGCGAATTCACGTGTAAGTGCGCGCAAGGCTAGGGCCTGCTCCCTCCGCAACTCGGCGTTAGCCGACTTGTTGCGGTATTGCAAGACTTCAGCACCCCCTCGCAAAACCAACCTGACCTTGCGCAGCAATTCCGCCGTATCTAATTCATCCGGCGTAATTGCGTACAGGCCTTCAATTAATGAGCGGTTGCGCTTCTGCATCATCATCTTCTTCGCTGCGTGCCCAGAACAGGCGATCAGGGATGTGTTGCCCCATACCAGGGCGGAAACCTGAGTGTAGTGTCTGCCAAGTATATTCCTGAGCTTCTTTTACCGCTTCGGGCACATCAACCCCCTGCGCCAGCAAAGCAGCAATTGCGGAAGCCAAGGTGCAACCCGATCCATGATAGATACCGGGCAAACGCTCCCAACTATCCGCGCTCACCACGCCTTGCTCTGAGTACAGCGTATTAGTAACCTTGGCTGTCTGTTCGTGCGTGCCCGTGATCAATACATATTCGCAGCCCATTGCAAGTATGCGTTTAGCGCATTCCTCTAAGCTAGGATCGTCATTGTCATCGTCTTCATTGATCGCCAATCGTCGCGCTTCGATGCTGTTCGGAGTAACGATAGTGCACTGAGGGATTAACAACTCGCGCATTGCATCCAGCATGTCATCATCGACCAACTCGTCGCCACGACCTGATGCCAACACCGGATCAAGCACCAAAGGCACATCCGGATAATCGGCGAGCACTTCTGCGATAGCAGGGATGTTATCTACACTCCCTAGCAAGCCAATTTTGAACGCCGCCACGGGCACGTCTTCCAGCATGGCGCGCGCTTGATCCACCACCCACTCGGGGTCCATGGCCAGCACATCATCCACGCCACTAGTGTCCTGCACCGTGATTGCGGTCACGACCGACAGCGGATGACAACCCATGCTGGCAATGGTGAGGATGTCCGCTTGCAGACCTGCTCCACCACTCGGATCGGTGGCGGCAAAACTCATAACTAAAGGGAATGATTCAGACATATAGATGAAATGTTAAGATGCGAGGCTAATTTAGTATTTTACCCTATTATGAACACGATTACCGAATACAAAACCTTCATGTGCCTGATTTGCGGGTGGATTTACGACGAAGCCGCTGGCGCCCCTAAAGAAGGACTCGCACCTGGCACACGCTGGGAAGATGTGCCCATGAATTGGTCCTGCCCCGAATGTGAGGCGCGCAAAGACGATTTTGAGATGGTGGAAATCTGATGCGTATCCTGCATACCATGTTGCGCGTCGTCGATTTGGAAAAGTCGCTGGCTTTCTACACTGAAGTACTCGGCATGCAGCTATTCCGCCGTAACGACTATCCAGAAGGTAAATTCACGCTCGCTTTTGTCGGCTATGGCAGCGAAGCTGACGGCGCGGCAATTGAGCTCACTCACAACTGGGGCGTGGAATCCTACCAACTAGGTAACGCCTACGGCCACATTGCCATTGAAGTTCCCGATGCGTATGCCGCTTGTGCCGCTATCAAACAACGCGGCGGCAAGGTTGTCCGCGAAGCAGGGCCGATGAAGCATGGCAACACGGTAATTGCGTTCGTGGATGACCCAGATGGCTACAAGATTGAGCTTATTCAAACCAAACTTAGGGCAGCTGCAAATTAATCTGCTTAGCTTTGTCTAATCAAGACTGTTTGTCGCCCAAATAATTCGTCACGCGAATAAAATCTGCGACTGATAAATTCTCCGCACGTAATTGCGGATTTATGCCTAACTCCTCGAATGCTGCTTCATCCAGATAACTGCGCAAGGTATTACGCAATGTCTTGCGGCGTTGACCAAAGGCAGTGCTGACAACCGCCGAGTACAACTTCTCGTTACGAACCAATATCTGCTCTGGCGGCAATGGAATCATACGCACGATTGCGGAATCCACCTTGGGTGCGGGGCGGAAAGATTCGGGCGGCACATCCAGCAATTTTTCCATCGCAAAACGATATTGCAACATTACCGACAAACGTCCGTATGCAGGCGTGGAGTGCTCGGCGACCATGCGTTCGACGACTTCGTTTTGCAGCATGAAATGCATGTCAGTGATGCGTTCTACATATGCGGCGAAATGGAACAGCAGCGGGGTAGAGATGTTGTAGGGCAGGTTGCCGACGATGCGTATCGGTGTCGGCAGTGTAGCGAAATCAAATTCGAGCGCATCACCCGCGTGTATCACCAGTTTGACGTTGGGATGGTCTTGCGGGTAATCGGCTTGCAAGCGCGCGATGATGTCGCGGTCTATTTCGACCACATGTAATTGTGCTAATTTTTTTAGCAACGGACGTGTCAACGCACCTAAGCCTGGGCCAATTTCCACCATATTATCGGTAGCTTCTGGGCGTATGCACGCAACAATGTCGGCGATGATGTTTTGATCAACCAGAAAATTCTGGCCGAACATTTTTTTAGCTTTATGTCCGCTCATACTCCGTGTCCAGATTGCTCATGCGCAAGCATTTCTTGTGCAACCTTGATTGCTTCCATCAAGCTACCGCAATCAGCCCTTCCTGTACCCGCCAAATCCAATGCCGTGCCGTGATCAACGGAAGTGCGGATAATGGGCAGACCCAAAGTGACATTCACACCCTGACCGAAACTAGCGTGCTTCAACACTGGCAAGCCTTGGTCGTGATACATGCTCAACACGGCATCGCAGTGCGCCAATTTGTGTGGCGTGAACAAGGTGTCAGCGGGCAAGGGCGCACTCAGATTCATGCCGGCTACGCGCAACTTATCCAATACCGGCATCATCACATCCAACTCTTCACGCCCAAGATAGCCGCCCTCGCCCGCATGGGGATTGAGACCCGCCACCAAAATACGCGGTGACTTGATACCAAAGCGGCGGATTAAATCACGATGCAGTATCAGCAGCACTTGCTCCAAAAGTGGCGCAGTGATTGCATCAGGGACTTCGCGCAATGCCAGATGTGTCGTCGCCAAGGCGACACGCATCCCACCGCCGACCAACATCATCACTACCAGCGGCGTATTCGTTTGCTCTGCCAGATATTCTGTGTGCCCTGTGAAGGCGATGCCTGCATCATTGATGATGCCTTTGTGAACAGGCGCTGTGACCATGCCAGAAAATTCACCCGATACACATCCAGCTAAGGCGCGACTCAAAGTACGTAGCACGTAATCACTGTTGGATGCATCCAATACACCCGCTTTGGCCGCCACATTCAAAGGCATATGGATCACACTCAATACGCCCTCGGCTGACGTTTCACCTGCGATGTAGTCACGTATCTGCACGCTGAATCCGAGTTGTGCGGTGCGCTGTTGTAAAAGATGGCGATCGGCAATACACACCAAGCCCTGCCCTCGATTGGCGAGTTGCACACACAAATCTGGGCCTATGCCAGCAGGCTCGCCGCAGGTTATGACTAAAGGAGATGGACTCACGATCAGTTCTTGTGGTCCAAGTGATATTCGATGAAAGCGCGGTCGCGCAGTTGGCGTTGCCAGTCTTGGTATTGCTCGTCAGCTTTGAAAGTGCCGATTGCGATGCGAGCTTGTTGACGCTTCTGCTGCTCACTCACATCAGTGTCTCTGCGCTCCATCACCTGGATCAGGTGCCAACCAAATTGCGACTGCACCATGCCCATTTGTTTGGGCTGCAATTTATTCATGGCAGCTTCAAACTCAGGAACTGTCTGCCCCGGTGACAGCCAGTCCAGATCGCCGCCCTGTTGCGCGCTACCATCTTCTGAATAACGCTTAGCCTGCTCAGCAAAGTCAGCGCCTGCATCAATGCGCTGTTTGACTTCCAAGATACGCTTCTTAGCTTCTGCAGCCGAGACGATTTCGCTGGTCTTGATGAGGATGTGGCGCGCATGAGTCTGAGTGATCACAACAGGCGCATTGCCGCTGCGAGTTGCGATCAACTTGAGGATATGGAATCCACTGGTACTGCGCATTACCTCTGTAGTCTCGCCCGGCTTCAGCTGATGTAAAACCTCCAGAAAAGCTGGGGGGAGTCGGTCACTGCTGCGCCAACCCAGATCACCCCCAGTAAGAGCGTCTTTAGCATCGGAAATACCTGCAGCGACTTGGGCAAAATCCGCACCCGCCTTCAATTGCGCATAAGCCGCATCTGCACGCGCCAAACTAGCCTTAATCTTGTCTGCACTGGCTTGTTCAGGCACGACCACCAGTATGTGCGCAAGATGGAACTCCTCGGTCGCATCTCCCATCTTTTCTTTGTTCTCCAGATAGGCATCAACTTCCGCGTCGCTGATGACCAACTTGCTTTCGACCTCGCGCTCGCGCAAACGTGTAAAGATTAACTCATTGCGTACATCTTCACGATATTTAGCGTAGTCCACGCCATCCTTCTCCAATCTAGCCTTGAACTCCGCAAGGCCTGAGAATTTATTTTGTTCAGCAACACGGCTGATCGCCAAATCGAGTTGATTGTCGTCCACGCGCACACCAGTCTGCTTGGCATACTCCAATTGCAGCTTGTCACCTATCATGCGTTCCAACATCTGCTTCTCGAGCACATCGCCCTGCGGCAAAGGCGTACCCTGTTTTTGCAATTGCTTGATAGTCGCCGTCACTTTTTCATCCAATTCATCTTGTGTGATGACATCGTCGTTTATCACCACAGCCACGGCATCCAACAGTACCGGTTGCGATTTGCTAGCAGGCTGCGCACTCTGAACTTGGGTGGCCGGCACTGCGCTGACATCAGCTTCAGCATGTGCATTCGTCATCAGCAACGCAAGTAGGCACCATAGTGAAAAATTTATATGCATCATTCTCTTTCGGGATATCAAGGTGCGCTAGGCACCAATGGATTAGTGGATTTGTTGGCCGATTTGGTATAACCAGGAACGTTTTGTCTCAAGACCGTAAGTGGGTCTGAGCCAAATTGCATCAAATCACTCAATTCCAGTTGTACGAAAAAGCCAGTATTGGCTTGTTGTGTAGAGGTCGTATAGTGCTGGCCGACGAAACGCAAGGTCCAACAGCTTTGATTATACTCAAGCCCCGCGATTGAATCCAAAATGCGCTTGTCTTGAAAGGAATAGTTCATGCGCGCCACCAAGCCCCAGTTACGCGCCAAAGGCCACTGCGCCGAAATATCTGATTGACGTAGCGTATTTCTCAGGTAACGGTATCCATAATTCAAAGTCTTACCAGGCTCGGGACGATATCGCAACTGCCAGTTATAACGCTGAGTCTTAGATTGATTTGGATCGAAGTCGGTCTCACTATCGAAAGAAAGCGTACGTGTCAAACGACCACCCACCGCCAACAAGACGTCTGATTTAGAAGTTGTCGTCACGGGTGTCAACAAAGACACTTGAGGCGAGATGAAGCTGAAGCGCTCGCCCAAGGTCAACTTGAAACGCTCTTCTCCCGT